>JBEKQR010000069.1:0-13624 GCA_049519515.1 Candidatus Korobacteraceae bacterium | reverse complement strand
GCGGGCTTTTCAATCTGCTGCGCAATATCGGCGGCGGCATCGGGATTTCCATTGTCAACACTATCGTTGCCCGCCACGAGCAACTGCACCGGACGGAGCTGGTGGGCCGCATCAGCCCGGAAGACCCGTTGTTGCAGCAGCGGCTGCAGGCCCTGCAAAGCCTGTTGCACCAGAACAGTGGCCCGTTTGCCCCGCTTGCGGACGCTCTGAGCCGGGCCTACGGCCTGCTCCAGGGCGATCTGAACCAACAGGCGCGGCTGCTGTCCTACGTAGACGATTTTCGCTACATGGCCCTCGTCTGTTTTCTTTGTGTGCCCATCGTCGTTGCCCTCAAGAAAACCAAAACGCGCTCGGGACAAATGAGCGGCGGACATTAAAGCTTGTCTTTAGCCTTGCCGGGGTGGGCAGTGCCACCCCTTTCGGCACTTGGAGATAAGCCGCCGCCGGGATAAACTAGCAGCAGGCTTACTGCTCATTCAAAGTGGGATATTGTTCCGGAACGTGCGGCCTGGGCGGTTGCTCCGAGGTAGGCGCAGGATTTGCACAACTTAAGTGACACCAGCAGGACCCTTATTTTTTGCGGTCTGACGTTGTTGTTTTTTGTGGCGCAGCGCTTCTGGCTGATCCGCGCCAACCGGGTCATTGAGCGCATGGGCTCGCCCCGCTGGCGGCGCTGGTGCCGCGCTCTGCTGGTGGCGGTATTGGCGTTTATCATCTTCAGCTTTACCGACCGGCTGATCTTCCGCGTGGTGTATTTCCGCCTGCACATCCTGTCCTGGACGATGGCGTTCTCCCAGCTCTGGCTGTTTTTTTCATCCCTGGCCTTCCTGGCGGTCAAGGCCGTACACGTGCTCGAATGGATCTGGAACCAGCTGCCCCGGGTGCGCGTGCCCGTGTTAGCCGCCACCGCCAGCGCCGGCCAACTTACACCCCAGCAAGAACAGTGTTTGCTACCGGTTCCGGCCGCCAGCGGCGCGACGGCTCCAGCCAATGCCGCGGTTGCATTGACTGGGTTGAACGATCCGCCAATCGACCGCCAGCGCCGGAAGCTGTTTCAGTACATGGCCTCCCTGGCCGCGTGCGTGCCCTTCGGGGCCGGCATCTACGGCTTTGCCAGCGAGCGCTTGAGCTACACCGTGCAGCGCGTTGACCTGCCGGTGGCCAACCTGCCGCCCGCGCTGGACGGGCTGCGCATTGTGCAGATGAGCGACATCCACATTGGCGACTTCATGCCTCCCTCGGAGATTCGCCGGGCGGTCGCCATGGCCAACGAACTGAGGGCCGACCTGGCGGTGCTTACGGGAGATTACTTGACCGCCAGCCGCGATCCGTTGCCCGAGTGCATCGCCGAACTGGGCCGCTTGCGGGCGCCGCTGGGAGTTTGGGGCTGCAATGGCAATCACGAAATCTATGCCGGGGTGGAAGACGAAGTGGAGACGCTTTTTCACCGCCATGGCATGCGCCTGTTGCGCCAGGACAGCGTGCGGCTGCAATGGCGCGGAGCCAATTTCAACCTCATTGGCGTGGACCACCAGAGCGATTTCGCCCGCTTCGGCGGGAGGCGAGCCATGCTGGTGGAGTCCGAGCACCTGGTGCGCCGCGACATGCCCAACATTCTGCTCTCGCACAATCCCAACTCCTTCCCTCGCGCCGCCGAACTTGGAATCGAAGCAGTCCTGTCCGGCCACACCCATGGCGGGCAGATTCGGATAGAGATCGTGGACCGGAGCTTGAGTCCGGCGCGATTTATCACCGACTTCATCGCCGGACACTACCAGCTTCCGCTGCCATCCGGCGGCCGGCCCGAACTGGCGGGAAAAAACTCCTCCCTGTATGTGAATCGCGGCATCGGCACCATCGGAATACCCGCGCGAGTGGGCGCCAAGCCGGAGATCACCCTGCATACCCTGCGCCCGGCATAGGGCCGGAAATGTCTCTGCTAATTTCTGAGTGTCCAAAGCCTCAGGTGTACCAGGAAACAGCCGCATTTGTCAGTAGCGCCACGAGTGGTCGTTGCGTTGGCAGCGTATGTTTTGGAGGGAACGAAAAGATCAGAGTCAACTACTCGCTTAATTTAATGTCGCTAGGATGGTACACCGTCAGGCCGGGGATTTGTTTGAAGTCGCTTTTCTCGTCGAAGGTCAAGATATGGGTGATACCGTTATTTTTCATGATTACACTGTGAATCACGTCCCCAACGCCCGAGTGATACTTGAGAATACCTTGTCTCACATGATAAAAGAATTCTGCAAAATCATAATCTGATTGCGGACTGACCCCAATGAAGCGTATTTTTACACCCTTTAATCGTCCCTCGTTGACTAGTTCATTCTCGATTTCTGCAACCAGGCCGCGATCCATCTTCTTTTGCGAAACCAGGATGTTCACCATTTCGGTTACGGCCCACGTGGAAGTACAAAGCTGAACATCCTTGAGCTCGGCGAAAACAGCCAAGGCGTTCTCGACCATCTTCTTCTTCGCGTCTTCTGCTTTGTCTACGGAGTGATACGCGATCAGAACATTGCTATCTAGGTAGATGCGCTTCATCTCTTTTTCGCGCGGAACTGAACAACTTGCTTCTTGGGGATTGTCTTGACGGCCCTAAAAGAAACCGTCTTGCCGGACTTTGTCTTGAACTTGACAGTAGTCGCCTTCTTGACGGTTTTCACAGCAACGAATCTCACGTTCTTCTTCTGCATAAAAATGTATGATACCACCGCCGCCTTCAAGGGATATCCTGTTCCTCTATGACGGACTCCAACTGGGACACCTTCGCCCGCGTGAATGCCGGCGAGCGTTATCGAGCACAGTCGGCGGCCATCGGCTCGCAGGTGACCAAAGCCATCGTGGAGGAGGCGCGGATCGTGCCCGGGCTGCGGGTGCTGGACGTGGCCTGCGGCTCCGGGGAACCGGCGATCTCCATCGCGGCCTTGTTGCAGGGCAGCGGGCAAGTCGTCGGCATCGACATTTCCGCCCAGCCCCTGCAGGTGGCGCGCGAGCGCGCCAGCCGGCGCGGGCTCGACAACGTCGAATTCCTGCAGGCGGACATTCATCAGCTCCCCTTCCCCGACGGCTCTTTCGACCGCGCGGTCAGCCGCTTCGGGGTAATGTTCTTCTCCGACCTGCCGCGGGCGCTGCGCGAGCTGCACCGCGTGCTCAAGCCCGGCGGCCGAACCAGCCATTTGGCCTGGGGCTCGATGCGCCAGCCCTATTTCGAGACCACCGTCGGCGTTGTGCTGGAAATGTTGCCGGAGCTTTCCTTGCCCGCCTCCGGACGAGGCATGTTCCAATTCGGAGAGCCGGGCACGCTTACCGCCAGGCTGCAAGAGGCGGGATTCACCGGCATCGAGGAGAAGGTGGAGAAAGTCCCCTGGAATTGGCCAGGCACGCCGGAAGAACTCTGGGCATATTTCCAGGATGTGACCATTCCTCTTAAGCCGGTGCTGCAGGCCATTCCTGCGGACCGCCAGGATATTCACCGCGTCGTACTCGACGCTTTGCGGGCCCGCTACGACGGCCAGCAGGTGAAGTTCGACGCAGCCATCGTGCTGGCTTCCGGACGGCGGTAGGTTGAGCCGTTTTGCGGGCATCCGAGCCCGCAGGCGAAATCCTGAGCGTAGCGAAGGAGCTTGTCAGGAGCGTCAAGAATTGGAGGAAGCCCATTTGCCGCGCAATCTGAAGCTTACCCTCAGCTATGACGGCTACGGCTATCACGGATGGCAGATCCAGCCGGGCGTGCCTACCGTTCAGGGCCTGCTGGCAGAGGTGATCGAATCGCTCACCGGCGAGCGGCTGCTGCCGCAAGCTTCGGGACGCACCGATGCCGGCGTGCATGCCCTGGCGCAGGTGGCGAGCTTCCGCACCGGGTCGCCCATCCCGCTGCAGAACCTGAAAATCGTTCTCAATGACCGGCTGCCGCCATCGATACGCGTGCTCAGCGTGGAAGAGGCCGCGCCCGACTTCCATGCCCGGCACTCGGCCAGGGCCAAGACCTACGAATACCGTATCTATCGCGGCGAGGTCTGCCCGCCGTTTCTGTTCCGCTACGCCTGGCACTATCCCTATCCGCTCGATGAGGCGGCCATGGCTGCGGCGGCGGCGCTGGTGGTTGGAGAACACGATTTCACCTCCTTCGCCGCCGCCGACCCCGACCGCAGCGAACGGGCTGCCTTGGAAGAATCCACCCGGGCGAATGCAACAACGCCTTTTGGCGGGGTCTGCAGCGAAGAAAGGGAAACTCCCGTCCTGAGGCATTGCGGCAGGGGCCCCCAACAAGCGCTGCGGTTGCGCTTGTTAGGGTCGAATGTGCGCACAATCTTCGAGTCGCAACTGGACAGGCGGCCGGCGGAGCCGTGGCCTGCGGCGGAAACCTCGCCAAGCAAGACGGAAGCGGCGCAGGCGAAGACGGAAACCGCGCAAGCAAGAGAGCTGGTCTACCGTGTGCGCGGCAATGGTTTCCTTCATCACATGGTGCGCAACCTGGTGGGAACATTTCTGCTGGTGGGCAAGGGAACGCTCACGCCGGCTGACATCCCGCGCATTTTAGCCGCCCGCGACCGCTCCGCCGCCGGTCCCACCGCGCCCGCCTGCGGCCTGTGGCTGGTTGGAGTCGAGTACTAACATTTACGATTTTTGGTTTCAGATTTCAGATTGAACTGCCAGCGAACAACTGATCCCTATAAAATCTGCAATACGCAACCTTCAATCTGAAATCAGCTAAAATAGTCGTAACCAGAATTCCAATCCAGACCGAGGGACCACGTGGTCACAGAAGTGATGCAACCGCAACCGGCAAACCCCAACCTTCCCGAAGCGCAGCAGTTGCCCAATCACAAAGTTAAGATCAAGCTGCCGTTGCAGCGTTCCTGCAATGAGAAAGACGAAAAGGGGAAGATCTGCGCCGGGCACCTCAAGCGCTGGTTCTACGCCGTGGATACGGTCGAGCGTGCCTGCGGCGATGTCGAGCGCGCCTGGGGGAAGAAGGCCGAAGTCTATCGCTGCGAGTACTGCAAGACGCTGTACCTGCCAAATCCAGCCGCGCCCAAGGGCAAGAACGTGGCCGGGGTCGGCTACGTCTCGATCGTCGGTCTCCCCACCGGCAAACCCGAGGCCGGCAGCAAGCCGCCGGACAAGAAGACGGAGAGCTAAAGATCGACCGCTCAATCCGAAGCGGCTGCGGCGGAGCGGCCGGCCACGGCGTTGTAGGCCTGCAGGATGCGGTCCACCGAGTTCTGCCAGGAGTAGCGGCGGATGCGCTCGCGGCCGGCGTCCTTCATGCGCTGGCGCAGCGGGCGGTCGAGAAGCACGCGGTAGAGGGCGCGGCTTATCTCGAAGACGTTCTCCGGATTCACCAGCACGGCGGCATTGCCAAGCACCTCCGGCACGGCGGTAACGTTGGAAGCCACCACCGGCGTGTCGTGGGCCATGGCTTCCAGCGGCGGCAGGCCAAAGCCTTCGTAAAGAGAAGGGAAGACGAAGATTTTCGCCAGGTCGTAGAAGATGCGCAATACCTCGATGGGCACGAAGCCAAGGAAGCGCACGTCGAACTGCACGGCGCTCTTGATCACCGCCCGGCGCAGATCGGGGTGCTTGGAAAGCTGGTCGCCGATGATCACCAGCTTGAGATCGGGAAACAGCTCGCCCTTGGCCAGCTCCGACTTGAGCGCCGAAAAGGCTTCGATGATGCGCACGATGTTCTTGTGCGGGCTGACTCGTCCGGCGTAGAGGATGAACGGATAATTCACCTGGTAGCGTTCGGCGATCATGTCGCGGTCGGCCTGGGTGGCGTGGCCGAGCAGGAAACGGTCGTCCAGCGCGTTGTAGATGACCTCCACCTTGGCGGGAGGGACATCGAAGAGCCGGGTCAAGTCATGCTTGGTGAAGTTTGAAACCGCGAAAATCCGTGCTGCTCCCAGCAGCACCCGCCGCGTAAGGTGGAAGCGCAGGCCGCGGGCCAGGTTGGAATGGGCGTGGTTGCGATAGAGGTAATCGAGCAGGTCGTGGACGGTGACGATATAAGGGCACCCCGTCGGCCGCGGGCGCCAGAACATCTGCGGAAAGTGAACCACGTCGCACTGACAACTGCGAACCGCGCGGCGAAATTCGAAATAGCCGCCCATAATTCCATCGCTCGCCGCAAACGGCACGCAGTGGAAGTTGGGTGGCAGCTCGCCCACATCCTGGAGACGCTCGACTGCCCCGATCAGGAAATAGTCGTTGGCCCGGTCCATCCGCCCCAGGTTACGCACGATATTGCGCGTGTAGGTAGCCACGCCGTAGTCGGTCATCTGCCGGATGTCGATTGCAACTTTCACAGCCGCCTCAGCTCAGAATGGAGGGGTGCGTTTCCCGGGCGGGCGAGTGGTTGGTGAGGGTGAGGGCGGCGCTGGCGAGCTGTTCTTCAATCTTGCGGTTCAGCTTGGCCGCAGCGAATTCGGCGGCTACCCGTATGGCATTTTTGAGGGCCAGCCCATTGGAAGAGCCATGGCTGACGATGGCCACTCCCTTGATCCCCAGCAACGGCGCTCCGCCGTACTCGGAATAATCCAGCCGCTTCTTGAAATCCTGAAACGCCCGGCGCGCCAGCAGGTAGCCGACCTGGCGCGTGATGGTAGCCTGCAACGACTCCTTCAGCATGGCGCGCACGGTATCGACCAGCCCCTCGGATATCTTCAGCGCCACGTTTCCGACAAAGCCATCGCAGACAATCACGTCCACGTGTCCGTTGTAGAGATCGCGTCCCTCGACATTGCCGACAAAGTTGATGGGCAGGGCTTTGAGAATCTTGAATACCTCGCGCGTCAGTTCGTTGCCCTTGCTCTCCTCCTCGCCAATGGAAAGCAGGCCGACGCGGGGCTGCTCGGCACTGGGGAAACGTCCGGCGAAGATGCTGCGGAAGTAAAGTTCCCCCATGATCGCGAACTGCTGCAGGTTGTGGGGCTTGGTATCGACGTTTGCCCCCACGTCGAGCATGATGGAGGCGGTCCCGGCGGCGGTGGGGAAGACGGCAGCCAGCCCCGGACGGTCCACCCCGGGCAGCACGCCGAGCACCAGCTTCGCCGTAACCATGGCAGCGCCGGTATTGCCGGCCGAGACAAAGCCGGCGGCGACACCCTCCCTGACCAGGCGCAAGCCCACGCGCATCGAAGAATCGCGTTTCTGCTTGACCGCGTGCGCCGCTTTCTCTTGCATGCCGATGACTTCGCTGGCATGCACAATCTCGATAGGGAGCTCCGCGGCAGCCGGATGCTGCGCCAGCTCGGCGCGAATCACCTCTTCCTTGCCGACCAGCAACACCCGCACGCCGTAATGCCGGGCAGCCAGGATTGCGCCCTCGATCTCCGGCTTGGGCGCCCGGTCTGAACCCATGGCATCAACGGCGATTGTGGTCTGCTGGGAATCCATCCGCTCCACCCCATCAAACGCCACATCGGCGTTTGCTGGGGGCCCCGTACTGAGTGTCAGCTCGCCTTCTCGACTTCCAATACTTCGCGTCCCTTATAGTACCCGCATTTGGCGCAGACGCGATGAGGCATTTTAAATTCGTGACAATTGGGGCACTCAGAAAGCGAATGTCCGTGCAAATGGTCATGGGCGCGGCGGGTTGAGGAGCGCCGTGTCGAGTGTCTGCGTTTAGGGTTTGCCATGGTGTAAACCTTTCATTGCCGGACTCTTGCACTGCACCAGACACAAAGCTGCTGGACTAAGGCCGGGAGGAATTTGAGCGGCCCTGAGGCCGCGGAAAACTCAACGCCCCAACCACGCCAAAGCTGGCCTGACGGGGCTAGAAACTACTGCAAATGCTGCTTCAAGTCTCGCAGGGCGTGCCAGCGCACGTCTTCCTGCTTCTCGTGGCAACCGCAACCGCCCTCGTTGAGGTTCTGTCCGCAGTGCGGACATAAACCTTTGCACTCCGCGCGGCAAACTGCCTTGAGCGGCACCGCCAACAGGACCTGCTCCCGGAGCGCCTCTTCCAGCTCCAGGCCTTCGCCCTGGTAATAGCCGATTTCGGTTTCGGCCTGGGAGATGGAAACCTCCTCCTTGCCCCGGTCCACTCCCAAGGGACGGTAAAGCAGGTCAAAGGAGCGGGTTACCTCCTGCCCGACCGGCTCCAGGCAGCGCGCGCAATTCAGCTCGACCCGGCCGGCCAGCTCGCCCACCAGGCGAATATCACGAACGTACTCGCGGCTGCCGCGGTGCTCGCGCACCAGTTCGGCCCGGCCATCCACCTTCATGACCCCAAGCTGTCGCAGCTCCGCTCCAAAGTCGATGGCGCCCGGCGGCAATTGCTCATGGAACTCCTGGCGCCTGATTTCCAGATCTTGTACGCGGATCAGCATGTCCCTAATCCAACCCGGCTAACGCAACATCAGCGTTTTCCAGGACCCGCAAAACAAACGAGATATCAGAGTTGCGGTCCCTAATTCAAGAGAGAAGGGGAAGCCAGAACCACAAAACGGGGCCCCGGCGAATGCTGCTTCTTGCAGGTGAAGTATGGCTTCGCCGGACCCGCCAACCGGGATCCCCGGCAACGGCCATGCCGTCGCTGGGGTGGGAAGATCGGCCTTGTGCTGGAAGGCACCCCTGGGCTAAGAATACCGGCGCTGCTTTGGCAGTGTCAACCACGCGGTAAGCCGCCCCTGCGCGCCGTTGGGAAGGAAGCTGCCCAGTGGCAGCTTCCTGGAGTGGATAATCTGGGGTTAGTGGGGAATTGGAGCTTACACGTGGGTGCCGGTGGGTTCGTTAGCCCGCCCGCGAATGGCTTCCACGCCGCGCTGCACACGTTCCCGTCCCTGGGCGTAGGTCTCACGCGCCGAACTTGCCAGATCGTTGGCGCGATCAGTGATGTTATGGCGTGTATCTTCGCCGCTCATGGGAGCGAATAGGATGCCCAAGCCGAGCCCCAAGCCAAGGCCAAACAAAAAGCTCTTCATCAATTGCCTCCTTCGGTCGTCCCGACTACCAACTTACAGATGCGAAGGCTATTGCCGGGTTGGCCCGGGGTGCTGCTGCGAGTGCTCTTGCTCGTCAGGCCTTGCCTGGCTTGAGGCCGGCAAGGATGGCGCGCGGGGTGATAGGCAAAGCGGTAAGGCGCACGCCTACAGCGTTGTAGATGGCGTTGGCTATGGCCGGCGCAGGCGGGCTGTAAGGCGGTTCGCCGATGCCTTTAGCGCCGAAAGGACCGATCTTGTCGACCGATTCCACTATGATCGGCAGGATGTCCGGAACCTCATTTATGCTGGGTACCTTGTAATTGAGGTGATTGGGATTGACGGAAATGCCTGTCAGCTTGTCAATGAGCTGCTCTTCCGCCAGGCCAAACGCCATGCCCTGAATGACGCCTCCCTCGATTTGGTTTTCGGCGGTGAGTACGTTGATCGCTCTTCCCAGATCGTGCGCTGCCACCACCTTCACGACTTTGACCTTGCCGGTCCGGGTATCGACTTCGACCTCGGCGAAGTCAGCGGCAAAACTGTGGAAGAAGAGATTGGTGGGAATTTTCATAGTGCCCCGGCCGAAGATGACCCCGCCCGGCGCCTTGGCCGCAATCTGCTCCAGCGGAACGCCGTTTTCCGACCCCGCCACGTAAATCATGCCATTGCGGATCGTCAGGTTATTTTTGGCGGCCTTCAATTCAGCGGCCGCCACCTCGAGCAGTTGGCTCTTGGCATCCGAGGCCGCCAGCTTGACCCCGGTGCCGCCGGCGATCGTCTGCCGGCTGCCGCCGGTAACGCCGGTGTCTGTGGTCATACCGGTATCCGCCGCTATGACCGATACAGTTTCAAGCGGCACGCCGAGTTCTTCGGCCACGATCATGGCCATCGTGGTCTTCTGCCCGCCGCCGATCTCGCTCGCCCCGGTAAACACGTTGACCGTGCCGTCGGCATTTACCCGCACCATGCCGGATAGCGCCCTTCCCGCAGCCATGCCGCCATGACGGCACGCATGCACGGCCATGCCTACACCCTTCTTGACCGGTCCCGGACTGGAGACCGGCTTCTGCCGGCGCTGCGTCCAACCGAAGCTCTCGGCGGCGCGCTCGATGCACTCCCGCATGCCATTGCTGGTGAATGGAATCTTTTTGAATTGATCGCCGTCTTCCAGGCGGGCATAGTTCTTCAATCTGAATTCGACCGGGTCCATGCCGAGCTTCTCGGCAATGATGTCCATGTGAACTTCCTGGGCAAAGGTCCCCTGGGGATGACCGACGCAACGCATGGCGCCGGTCGGGGGATTATTGGTGCTGACCGTCCAGCCCTCGCCTTTCATGTTCGGGCAGCGGTAAATCGACATCATGCATTCCATTGTTCCCATAGCGGCGCCTGGGGACAAGGCATAAGCTCCGCCGTCGGCAACTACCTTTGCCTGGATGGCCGTGAGTGTGCCATCTTTTTTCACCCCGTACTTCAGGTCGCAGATGGCCGGATAGCGGTGGGTGGCGGCGAAATAGATTTCATCCCGGTCGAGTTCGATCCGCGCCGGGCGGCCGGTCTTGCGAGCAACGAGGGCGGCCAGAAAGGTCTGCCGTCCGGGGGAGCCTTTGTCACCGAACCCGCCCCCGGTGAACTCGCTTATCACGCGCACCTTGCTCATCGGGATCCTGAGCGCTTTGGCGATTCCCTTCTGGACTTCGAATGGACCCTGCGTTGACTCCCAGATGGTCAGCCTGCCGGCTTCCCATTGCGCCAGCGAGACTCTGCTCTCCGCGGTTGCATGTTGCAGAAACGGAGTCCGGTATCTTCCTGTGTATACAATGTCCGCCTCAGCGAAGCCCTTATCGAGGTCGCCCCTGTTAACCACGGAGGGCGCGCCGGTAATCACGTTGCCCTCCGGATATAGTTTGGGGGCGCCCGGCTTCATGGCTTCTTCCGGGTCCAGAACAAAGGGAAGCACTTGATATTCCACCTTGATGAGGTCAAGAGCTTCGCTGGCGACCTCCTCGTCCACCGCGGCTACCACCGCAATGTCGTCGCCTACGAAGCGGGCCACATCGGTGAGGATTGGCATTTGTGGGTTCCAGCGGAAAGCCGGCATGTCCTTGTGCGTGAGCACAGCTTTCACCCCTGGCAGCGCCAGCGCCTTGGAGGTGTCAACGCTCACGATGCGCGCATGCGGATGAGGACTGCGCAGGATTTTCAGGTGGAGCATCCCCGGCAGCGAGATATCAGAGGTAAACCTGGCCCGGCCACTGACCTTTTCAAACCCGTCGATCCTGGGCTGCCGCGTTCCGATAATGGCGAATTCCGAGCTCATAACAGTCTTCCTCTCCAGGCATTCTTGGCCACCATCCGTGGCGGCGATATTACCCGCAGGGAATATGTGCGTGCCTCTTGCGGATCATACACCGGCATTGCCGGTCTGCCGAGAGGGTTTCTGGCATCCGGAAATCCCCGGATGCTTCGCGCAACATTCGCTTGCCGTAGAGCGCCTTACGTTCTATGCTCCTGCCGATGCGCGGAGCGGACGCGTGCAGTTCCGCTAACTTCGATAGGCCCAGGCGATGGGCTGCAGCAGAGGTGAAGAAATGATCAGCCGCAGGCTGTTTCTGCAGAACGGCATCAAGTCCGTGGCCGCCGCCAACCTGATCGGGACGACGATGTCTTCGGGGACTGCGCTCCGGGACCACGTCCCGGCGCTGAAAGGCGAAGCGCGCCAGGTAGTGGTGCCGACACATGAGCACTTCGGAGATATCGAAGAGCGGCTTGACTTCCCCGCCAACTGGGAGGTCACAGTGCAACCCATGGCCGGTCATGATGCGCCGTTATTGGGCGCAAATGAAATTCTCAGTTGCCTGCGCAAGCCGATAGGCACGCGACAGCTGCGCGACATAGCGGCCGGGAAAAAGTCGGCGGTCATTACCTTCGACGATCTGACGCGCCCCACGCCCACCTATACGGTTGCGCCGGTCGTCATCGATGAGCTGCTGGCTGCCGGGGTGCCTGAGGATCGCATTATTTTTGTCGGGTCCTACGGCACGCACCGCAACCTGGAGCAGGATGAGGTGGTGCGCAAGCTTGGCGCCGAGCTGCTGCGGCGCTTCGCGTGGGTCAACCACAACACCTTCGACAACCTGAAAGAGGTCGGCACGACCGCTCACGGCAACCTGGTGAAGATTAACCGCACTTTTGCGGCAGCCGATCTGCGCGTGGTCATCAGCGGAGTCAAGGCGCACGTCTTTGCCGGGTATGGCGGCGGAGCCAAGGCGATTCTGCCGGGCGTAGCCGGATTCGATACGGTTGCTTACAACCACGAAGTCGTCATGAAAAGACTGACACGTCCGCCCGCCGGCGTCATCTCGATGTGGAAGAACGAAGTCCGTCTTGATATGGACGAGGCTGCGCGGCTTGCTAACGTCGATTTCAGCGTGCAGATCTTATACAACGGTAAACGCCAGGCGACGCATGTGTTTGCCGGCGACATCATCGACGCCCATCGTGCCGCCTGCCGCGTGGCAGTCAAGCACTATCAAACCAGCCCAGTGCCGAATCCGGACATAGTGATTTGCAATACCTATCCGCAAAGCACACAGGGCGGCAGGTACAAATGGGCCGCCACCGTGCGCGAAGGCGGTACGTTCCTGCTGATTCTTCAGCATCCCCAGGGACTCAGCGCCATGCACTACCTGGAGGCGCACCAGTCAGGGAAGAACGGCCGCACCTATCTGGACGCAATCGCCGTTCCGCGGCAACCGTTGCCGGGCAATGTGCAGGTGATTGTCTATTCGCAGTACATGGACAAGCGGCAGCTGCTCAAGTTTCCGGCAAACACGGTTGTGGCTTCGACCTGGGAGGATGCAATCAAGCAACTACAGGCGCGGCATAAGGGCGACGCCCGCGTCGCCGTGTACCCCTATGCGGCGATCCAGCATATGGAGACCAGACTGGACGAACCTGATGCACAAGCGTAACGGGCAGAATGTGGTTCATTATTGACTGCCCGTTTTGTGAAGCTTACGGTTAGACCCCAGTCGCCTTTACCAACGGCGTTGCCAGCGCGCTGCGGACGATGAAAAGCATCGATTCGAAGGTAACCGGCTGGCGCGGGTTGGTCGTCCGCGTGCCATCGTTCATGGCATTCTGGGCCAGCAATTCCAAATCGGCTTCCTTGACGCCGAGTTCCGCCAGATTGGCAGGCAGGCCAATGTCCTGATTCAGTTTGCGGATAGCGGTCGGCGCTTTGGCGGCAGCTTCCATTACGGTGAGCCCCTCGATATTTTCGCCCATGGCGGCGGCGATTTCCGCGAACCGTTCGGGCGCCGCTATCAGGTTATAGTCGCAAACATAAGGCAGCATGACGCCGCAACCCACTCCGTGCGGGATGCCGTAGCGTCCGCCAAGCTGGTGGGCAATCGAGTGCGTGCAGCCCAGCCTGCCATTGGTAAAAGCCAGCCCGGCCAAAAACTGGGCGTAGGCCATCTTGTCGCGCGCCTCCAGGTTCGCCCCGTTGCCAACTGCCAGCCGCAGCCAGCGCGAGACCAGCTTGATGGCCTGCATGCCACAAGCGTCCGACAACGGAGTAGCCACGGTCGAGACATAGGATTCCACCGCGTGCGACATGGCATCCATGCCGGTGGCGGCGGTCAGCGCCGGAGGCATGCCTGCCATCAATCGAGGATCGTTGATAG
>JBEKQR010000068.1:0-13695 GCA_049519515.1 Candidatus Korobacteraceae bacterium | reverse complement strand
GGTCACCCGCTGCGGGCGCGCCGGGGCCTGATGTCGCGTCCCGGCCTGGATGAGGTGCTGGCCTACCGCGAGCACGTTGACCGCGCCATGGACGACCTGCTGGATTGCCAGTTGGACCGCGAGACCCTGGCCAGGGTCGAGTTGGGCCTTAACCACGAACAGCAGCACCAGGAGCTGATCGTCACCGACGTGAAGTACGCGCTCTGGTCGCAGCCGCTTCGTCCCGCGTACATGAAGCCGAGAATGAGGCTTGCTCCTCGGCCGCAGCCGCCCGCCTGGATGGGGGTTGGCGAAGGGGTTTACGAGATCGGCCACGACGGCGAGGCCTTTGCCTTCGATAACGAATCGCCGCGTCACAAAGCTTACCTGGAAGCCTGCAAGCTGGCGACGCGGCTGGTCACCAACGGCGAATACCTCGAATTCATCAAGGACGGCGGATACTCGCGTCCGGAGCTCTGGCTTTCGGAAGGATGGGACGCGGTGCAGGCCGAGCAGTGGCGGGGGCCGCTCTATTGGGAGGAGTCGCCATCGGAGGCAGCGACGGCGGTTGCTCGGGACCCAGATAGCAGTGCCTCATCGAACGAGGCCGCGGAGTTGGATAAGAACCCCGGAGGCTGGCGCGTCTTCACCCTGTCCGGAATGCGCCAACTGGATTTGCACGAACCTGTTTGCCACGTCAGCTACTTCGAGGCCGATGCCTTTGCCCGCTGGGCGGGAGCGCGCCTTCCCCGGGAAGAGGAATGGGAGGTGGCGGCCGCCACCGTGCCGCTCTCGGGAAACCTGCTGGAGTCCGGCGAGCTGCATCCGCGCCCGGGTGAGCGCGTGGCCCCGGCAAACGCGACCAAAGCGCTTGATGGGGGCGTCCAAGCGGATGCTGACTTGGGACAGATGTTCGGCGACGTGTGGGAGTGGACGGCGAGCCAGTACACCGCCTATCCCGGTTTCAAGCCGGTGGAGGGAGCGCTGGGCGAGTATAACGGAAAATTCATGTGCAATCAGTTCGTCCTGCGCGGAGGCTCCTGCGCCACGCCGTGCTCTCACATCCGTGCTACCTACCGCAACTTTTTCCCGCCGCATGCGCGCTGGCAGTTCTCGGGAATCCGCCTGGCTAAGGACGGCAACTAGCAGATGGCCACGATCCGCGAAGTCTCCATCTCCCCTATTGCCGTGGACGTGCTGCGCGGCCTGAGCCAGCGGCAAAAGCGGTTGTCTCCGAAGCTGTTTTACGACGCTGCGGGCTCCGAGCTGTTCGAGCGCATTTGCGATCTGCCCGAGTACTACCTCACGCGCACCGAGCGCGCCATCTTGCAGCGGCATGTCGCGGATATCTCTTCAGCCACCGGAGCGGTGAGCACGGTGGTGGAGCTGGGGGCGGGAAGCGCCTCCAAGACGGCGCTGCTGCTGGAGTCGCTGAGCCATTCCAATGGATCGATTTCCTATGTCCCGATCGATGTCTCCGCCAGCGCCCTGCAAATGGCCTCGCGACAGCTTCGCGCCCGCATTCCCGCGCTCAAAGTGGCTCCCCTGGTGGCCGATTACACGCGCGAACTGCCGCTGCGTCCTCTGGCCGGACCCAAGCTGATCCTCTACATTGGTTCCAGCCTGGGGAATTTCGAGCCCATGGAAGCCGCGGCCCTCATGGCGCGCGTGCGCCGCGGCATCGAAGCCGGCGACCGCGTGCTGCTGGGGATCGATCTGGCCAAGTCGCCTGAAGCGCTTCTGCCCGCCTACGACGACGCCCAGGGCGTCACCGCCGCCTTCAATAAAAATATCCTGGCGCATATCAACCGCGAACTGGGCGGCGATTTCGAGGCGGAAAACTTCCATCACCTCGCCAAATGGAACCCGGCGGAGTCGCGCATCGAAATGCATCTTCAGAGCGCTATCTCGCAGCGCGTCTGGCTCGCCGGCCTGGGCCGCAGCTTTTCCTTCCGCAAGGGAGAAACGATCCACACCGAGAACAGTTACAAATACACCCCCAGAATGCTCGACTCGCTGTTCCGCACGGCAGGACTGGTCTCGCTCAAAAGCTGGACGGACGAGCGCCACTGGTTCGAGATGCATCTGCTGGGACCGGGGTAGGGACGTTTCACGTTGCCCGTTTCACGAATGGCACGTGCCCCGCATTTGCCGCAGTTGGCAAATGTGGGATAAAAGCGCTTCCCATGCAGTACGTTTCAAATTTCACGATCCCAGCCTGGACTGAGAACGTGAAACGAGAAACATGAAACGGCTTTATGTGAACCCCAGCACCGGATGCGGCCTGTAGGCTTCACTGAACTCGCGCATATCTTCTTCGCCCAGCTTGAGGTCAAGGGCTTTCACCAGGTCTTCCAGATGCGCCAGCTTACTTGCGCCTACGATGGGTGCAGTCACCCCGGGTTGCTGCAGCAGCCAGGCTAACGCCACCTGGGCGTTGGAGACTCCCAGGCGCTTGGCCACGGAAGAAATCTTTTCTACCATGGCGAAATCTTCATCGCGGTAGTAGAGCTTAAAGGAATAGTCGTCGGTGTTGGCGCGTTGCGTCTCGCCGTAACTCTGCTTGGCTCCAGTTCCCGAAGGCACTTCTTTGGCGGCGGGGCTCCCGGCGGACGCCGCTGTTGCGTCTGCTGGGGTTATCTTGCGCCGGTTGCCCATGACAAAGCCGCGCGCCAGCGGGCTCCAGGGCAGAACGGCGATGCCCGTTTCCCGGCAGCAGGGAATCATCTCGCGTTCCTCTTCGCGGTAGATAATGTTGTAGTGGTTCTGCATGGAGACGAATCGCGGCCAGCCGTTGCGCTCGGCCGCGTTCTGCATCTGGACGAAACGGTAGGCCGGCATGGAAGAGGCTCCGAGGTAGAGCGCCTTGCCGGCGCGCACCACTTCGCCCAGTGCCTCCATTGTCTCTTCAATCGGGGTCTGCTTGTCGGGACGGTGAATCTGGTAGAGGTCTACGTAATCGACCCCCAGCCGCCGCAGTGAAGCGTCGATGGCATGGCGGATATGCTTGCGCCCCAGGCCGCGCTCGTTGGCCGATTTGCCCATCGGGAAGAACAGCTTGGTGGCGATCACCACCTCTTCACGCCGGACCGCCAGGCTCTTGAGAGCGCGTCCGAGCACTTCTTCGCTGGCGCCCAGCGAATACATGTCCGCGGTATCGAAGAAGTTGATGCCTAGCTCCCAGGCGCGCTGGATGAATGGCCTCGACTCCGGCTCGTCCAGCACCCACGCGCGCCACTGCTTGGAGCCATAAGTCATGCAGCCTAACGCCAGCCGCGACACCACCAGTCCTGTAGACCCCAGATTCACGTATTGCATTTGCGCCCTCTCTAAATCCGGACCGAATACATTCCGTCGCCCTCGTCGCACTCAGATTCTGTCTTCTGTGCGCGACGAAAGATTAGATACCGTGGTATTGAATCTAGCCGGTGTATTCCCGGTTCACGTACAGCGTTGAGGACGGAATTTTAGCGACGCGAATTATCTCGACGTGATTCTCTTATATGACTTCCCGCTTTAGCTTTTGGTTTCGTTGGCGGTTTTTGTGTTGTGCGATATGCTTCGTAACGCCAACCAGCTTCTATTTCTTCTTTTGGCCGCTTCTCATTATAACGATCAACCCTATCAGCCGCCCTGCTTTCCCCTATTACAATTTCGACACGAATAACAGCGTTAGTTTTGAGATTTCTTTTGACTATCTCGTAGGGATATTTCTCGCCTCGTTTCATCACGCGACTCATTATTCCTCCTTACCATATCGCCCTCACCGCTTTCTCAAGTCCAATCTGGAAGCCGAGTCGAGCCACCTTGTGTTTCAGATGCACACGGCCGGTACTGTTGTCCCCAATCTTGTGCCAAGTCCTTCCAAGTTGGGTTCATTCGCTGGGCCAGCCGCTCTTTTTTCTCGCGACGCCAGTGTTTCAGTTGCGCTCCGCTCGCCATGACATCAAAGAAACTGTAAGGCATGGCGGACATTAGAGCCAAATCAATTTTCTGCGAGATGCATCCTGGCCTCTCGTCCGCGTACAATGCTGCACGGGGTGGTGAGATGGTGCTATTCAAAACTGAGCCTTCCGAGTACTCGTTTGCCGACCTGGTGCGCGATGGCGTGACGGTTTGGGATGGAGTGACCAACCCGCAAGCGGTCAAGCTGCTGCGCCAGCTCAAGCCCGGAACCAGGGTCATCATCTATCACACCGGGGACGAGCGCAGGGCGGTAGGAACGGCGCGGGTGCTGGCGGTCGATGCCACCGACCCCAAGTCGCCGCTGGGGCGCATCAAGGCAGGCAAGGCGCTGGCCAAGCCGGTGACGCTGGCCGAAATCAAGTCCAAAAAGCTGTTTGCCGATTCGCCGCTGCTAAGGCAGGGAAGACTTTCCGTCGTGCCACTTACGGAAGAGCAATTTCGCTTCTTTACCGAATGACAAGGAACGATGCCGTTTCACGTTGCCCGTTTTCTAACTACTCCTTCGTGAAACGGGCAACGTGAAACGTGAAACGTGAAGCGACTTCATTAGTACGGGAGCACACATGCCCACACTGAGCGCCTCCAATCATGAAGTTAACCCTGCCGCGCCACTGCCATGGATGCAGTCCAGCATCGCCAACCTTGAATCCTGGCCGGTCGAGCGCTACGGCGAGGAGCAGCGGCAGCGGGCGGCGCGCGGGCTGAAGCAGATCGCCGAATACTGGCGGGCCGAAGACGGCGATGCCGCTGCCCTGGAAGAGTTCGTGCAGCAGAACTTCGCCGGCGACCAGGCGGCGCTTGATGCCATGTTCAGCCGCTTCGAGCGCCTGCTGGAGCAATACGAGGGCCATGCGCAGGAGATAAGCCGCGAGTTCCGCACCCAGTTGGATCTTGATCTCGGGCCGCTGCTGCCGCTGGACGAGGTCTTTGCCGGCTACGACCCCACGGCGCATTTCCTGGACGACTCGTTCCAGAACAAGCTGGCTTTCGTGGTGCTGCTGAATTTTCCCCTGACCACGCTCAAGGAGCGGCTCAGCCAAGGCAGGAGCTGGACGCGGCGGCAGTGGGCCGAGGCGCGGCTGGCGCAGCGCTTCTCCAAGCGCATTCCCGCCCAGGTGAGCCTGGCTATCGCGCAGGCCGCCAGCAACGGCGAGCGCTACGTCTCGGAATACAACATCTGGATGCACCAGCTTGTGGATGAAGCGGGCGCGCGGCTGTTTCCGCCCGGTCTGCGCTTGCTCTCGCACTGGAACCTGCGCGACGAAATCAAGGCCAGCTACACGGACGGCCAGAACGGGCTGGCCAAGCAGCGCATGATACGCCAGGTGATGGAGCGCATCATTCGCCAGGAGATTCCGGCAGTCGTGGTCAACAACCCCGGTTACGATTGGAATCCGTTTACGAACGCGGTAACGTCCTCAGCCGCCGCTGATCACGAAGAGGGGAAGGACAAAACTGCCCCACTCAAGCCAACGGCGGGCTTGAGTGGGGCACCCGCCGCCGGCTCCGAGTCCACTTCGCGTCAGCAGACACATGCACAGCCTTCGCCGGAGATCAAGCAGGCTGCAATCGATGCTCCGGAGCCGGACACGCGCTACGCCGTGCTGCTGGAGTGCTACCGCGCGGTGCGCCAGGCTGATCCGTATTCGCCGACCGCTCCCACCTGGATCGCGCGCCGCTTCGACGAAGACCGCGAGATTCCGGAAGAGCGGGCGCGGCAGATGCTCGAGCAGGTGGTTTCGTCTCCGCTGGTGGAGCGGGCAGCCGCGCTCATTCGGCGGCGGCTTGGCCGTGCGCTGGAGCCATTCGACATCTGGTACAACGGTTTCCGCGCGCAGGGCAGCCAGCGCGAGCCGGAACTCGACCGGCTGGTGGCCCGCCGTTATCCCACGCTAGAGGCCTACCGGCGGGAGATTCCGCAAATTCTGGCGAAGCTCGGATTCACTCAGGCAGACGCTGCCAGAATCGCCGCCAACATCGCCGTCGACCCCGGACGCGGCGCCGGGCACGCCATGGGCGCCGCCATGCGCTCCGCGCAAGCCCACCTGCGGACCCGCGTGGACAGCAGCGGCATGAACTACAAGAGCTTCAACGTCGCCATGCACGAGCTGGGACACAACGTGGAGCAGACGCTCTCATTGAACGACATGGATCACTGGCTGCTGCATGGTGTTCCTAATACGGCGTTCACCGAGGCCTTTGCCTTCATCTTCCAGGCGCGCGATTTGGAGATGCTGGGCGTTGAAGTTTCCGACCCGGATGCGGAGGCGCTGAAGACACTGAATGACTTCTGGGGAACTTATGAGATTGCGGGGGTTTCGCTGGTGGACATGGAAGTGTGGCACTGGATGTACGACCATCCCGAAGCCGCACCAGCGGAGTTGAAGCAGGCGGCGCTCGCCATCGCCAAGGAGGTCTGGAATCGCTACTACAGCGGCGTGTTTGGCCAGCGTGACGTGGCGCTGCTGGCCGTATATTCGCACATGATCGATGCCTTCCTCTATCTTCCCGATTACCCCATCGGGCACCTCATCGCTTTTCAAATCGAGGAGCAGATCAGGAAGAGCGGGGCCGTGGGACCGGAGTTCGCGCGCATGGTCAAATCAGGCTCGATTGCGCCCGACCTCTGGATGCAGGCCGCTACCGGCGCGGCGGTCGGCCCGGAGGCGCTGCTGAAAGCCACGGAACACGCCCTCGATCGCCTCGCGCGATAAAATCGCCCTGACCAGTCGCAACGGCGGCGCCTGCCGGGGCGACGCCTCCGCCCCGGACAAACGCGGCTCGCATTCCAGTACGCGCCAAAACGACGCGCTGGCGGCTCTTGTTCCAGTTCTATACCTTTCGCCTGGTTCTCACGCACACATCGGGCCGTTGCCGGAGCTACTCGTACCAGTCCTGCCTGGTGAGCGGAAGCTCTGTCTCTCCGCGCTCGGATTTGCTGAGCAGCAACTGGTAAACGTTCACGCGGCCGCGGCTGAAGCCATGCGCTGAGCCGGCCATGTAGATGCGCCAGATGCGATATGCGACTTCATCGACGAGGCGGCGCGCTTCCCCGGCGCGGGCCTCGAGCCGATTCACCCAGTGCCGCAAGGTGAGCGCGTAATGCGGGCGCAGGCTCTCCACGTCGCAAACTTCAAACCCGCAGCCCTCGGCAGCGTGCACGGTGGTGAACAGCGGCACCAGTTCGCCATTGGGGAAAACGTACTTCTCGATAAATGACGGTCCCTCGTGCCGGTAGGTGGCGGAGGCGGCGATGCCATGGTTCAGGAACAGGCCTTGCGGGCGCAGCAGTTGCCAGGCGCGGCGAAAATACTCCGGCAGCATGCTTTCGCCGACGTGCTCGAACATGCCGACGCTGACCAGCTTGTCGAAGGGCTCGGCCTGATCGAGATCCCGGTAGTCGCGCAGCTCCACCTGGCAGCGATCGGCCACTCCGGCGTCCTGAATCCGGCGGCGGGCGGTTTCGGCCTGGGCGGCGCTCAAAGTGATGCCGGAGGCGCGCACGCCGTAATTTTTCGCCGCGTAAATGACCAGCCCGCCCCAACCGCAGCCTATATCCAGCAGCCGCTCTTGCGGTTTCAGCCGCAGTTTGCGGCAGATGTAATCCAGCTTCTGCTCCTGCGCGGTGTCCAGGTCGTCATCGGGCGAGCGGAAGTAGGCGCAGGAATAGATCATCCGCCGGTCGAGAAACAAGCCGTAGAAATCGCTGGGAAGGTCGTAATGGTAGGCGATGGCGGCGCGGTCGCGCTCCCTGGAATGGAGCCTCCCGCTCAATGCCGCCGCCGAACGTTGATCAAGAAAGCGCCTGGGCACTGCCGCTACGGCGCGCAGCTTCAGCTTGGCAGTCAGCGGCAAGGGCGCGGAGAACAGTTTTTCTACGAACTCGAATGCCGCTTCGAGGTCTCCTTCGACATCGAAATCGTCGTAGATGTAGGCTTCGCCGAGCGAAAGTTCGCTGGGAGAGAGCAGCAGGTGATGCAGGGCCGCGGGATTCTTCAACACAATGGTGAAGCGCGGCCGCTCCCGCGTGCCCCACTGCGTGCCGTCCCAGAGCCGCACGCAATAGCCGTTGCCGGAAACGCCGCTGGCTAACTGTTCAAGCAGGTGAATGGTGGTTCCGAGCGCCTCGCTACTCGGAACCGTGGCGCTAGAGGTCATGGCATCCTCCTCTACCGCAAAGCCGAGATTGAGAAACTCTGACACTATGCTAGCCCAAATCACTGGCATGAGGAAAGCACTGGAGCAGCCCAGGAAACGCAAGCGCGGCCTTTGCCGGGGACCCCATAACCTGCAATAGAAGAATCGGCGGACTATACGGTTGCCAGCCTTCGCCGGGAGCACCAAGGATGTGAGCGGCAGCACTGATTTCAAAGCTATCCGAGCAATGTGGTTGGCTGGGCGCTCGCATTCCGCCATTGATGTGTCCGGCTATCGTAGGACCACCCTTGCCGTTGAATCATGGCCGCGAACTCCGTTCTGTCAATGCCAAGCGACCCAAGTACACCTGATTGCCAGGCATCGACTACAATTCGATTCAAAAGGTATTCACCATAGATCGTTCCGTTTGGCGCCTCATGCAGAATCCGCACAATGGCCGCCTCAACATCGAACGGTTTCTGTAGATCGAGTCTCTTTGATTCACCTGTTTTCAGAAATGTCAGAATCAGTTCGCCTGCCAAGACGGACTGTTTACCTTTCTTTTTGTGCATCGACCAGACGGGATCGCCAATCTGAGAAATCGCGACACGCAAGTCGCCGCCGGCCTCGGCTGCAGCGTTCAGAATGGCGTCAAAATACGCTGTCGACCAATGCTGAAAAACAACTGACAACCATCGCTTTGGCTTCAACAATTCGAAGCACGTTCGGATGCCATCATGCAGGCGCCTTATATAAGCACTTTCTGAAAGGTTCAGGTCGCCGCCGATAATCAGCTCACGCTGGCGATCCCTCTGGGAGGGCAAAGTGCCATTCCAAACGTTCCAAAGCGTCGATAAATCGATATAAGAAATATGTCCGCCGTAGGGTGGATCAGTGAAAATGTAATCAACGGGCTTGATACACTCTCGCAAGTCGTCGATGTCGTACTGGTGAATTTCAAACTTGCCCGAAAATCCGCCGATTCGCTTGCGATATTCAATTTCGCGATCGATTTCCTCTTTGGCTGCGAGTACATTCTGAGCCCGTTCGTAGAAGGTAGGCCAGGGAGCTAGTTCAACTGGCTTAGCGGCAACTTTATAGCGGTAGATGCTGAAAATGCTTGATCCGCCCCGGGATTCAGCACGTCCTTCCGCCGATAGGAACGTGCGGTTAATCTTTGTCAGCGTCGCTGACCATGCAAGCCTGATGGCACTCCGGGCATACCGGTTCGGGATATCATCCACCGCCTCACGGATAATTGCCAAAGCTGCAAGCTGACGCGGCGAAAACAATTCATGATAGCGCTGCACGTCTGCGTTACTCGGGAGATGCGCATTTTCAGGCAGCACCAACCGCTTCAGCAGTCGTACAACCGCCGCGTCATCAGTGTCGTCAAGTGCCAGCACACGCCGTTCACAGCGGACACACACTTTGGCAAGCGCTGTTTGGTAGTCGGCTAGGCTGCCTTTGGAAAGATCTGCGATACCTTTTGCGATAAAGTTTGCGAGCGGATTGATATCGTTCTGAATGCCAATTCTGTTGGATAAGAACGCTTCGATGGCCGTAACACCGGAACCGCCGAACGGGTCGAGTACACGGTCGCCTTCACGGCTGTAATGCTGGATGTATTGCCGCACAACGTTAAAAGGCCGTCGCGTGAAGTAGGGATGCACACCATAGTGTCGCTTTGCCCCCTGGCGGTCGGCGGGAATCGGTGCGTCAATGGGCCTAACCTGTTCGTAGGTTGTCATCCGGCCTTCAACCTGTCGCGATACTGGCAAAGCGCGTCAAGTTCTATGACGTCAATGTTGACAGGAACTCGTTTATGCCCGTGTGTGGCGCACAACACAACTGCGCGGGATAGCTCATCCTTGCCGTACTTGCGTTGCTGATATTCAAATCCTACGCTGTCTCGCTTCAGTTCGACAGGTACGTCGTAAGGCGGCAACTCGCCAAACTCGAATCGGCTGAAACAGTCGTAGCCTTTCCCGACGAATCCCCCAAGCATTACTCCTAGGTGCCGCAGCGGTCCGGATGCACGCAAGATGTCCGTTTCTTGAATGTGTGCCAACTTCGTTGCGGGCCGATGGTCCTTGACAATGCGACAAATCTCATCAAGTGACCACAGCGCCAATCCTCGATCAACTGATTCAATCTGAGTTCGCCAAAATGGGCTTTGATAGTCCAGAGTGAAAGTTAACGGACGTTCGATAAGGGGCAGTTCAATCGTCTTGGGGCGTGACGCGTATTTGCAGCGAAGTGGACGCACATAGAAAATATCCTCCACAATTTGCACATCCACATCGATCCGCTCGAAATTCCCGGTATTCAGCCGATACCAATGCCGGATTGCCTCACCGATGCTCGCTGAAGCTTTGCCTTGCTGAATTCGATCATGTCCAACCCTCCCGGCCGTGACCTCTCCGTCTGTCAATTTGTGATCTTTACCGACGGCGAAAAAGTCCGATTTGGTAGCCCCGTAAGGAGTCACAAGCGCTACGCGAACAGCTCCCTGTGCTCGCAGGTAGGTTGATACCGGATCGCTGAGATCATGAAAGTAATACTGCGGACCTCCGGTGGCAATGCTGCCTCGCTTCGTTTGTTGTAGGTGCATGGCGTTATTGAAACGATACGTCGTGCGCATTATCGCATGATGAAGAACTTTGAAGCTAATTGATTCTCACTGCGGGCGCTGCGGCCATCGTTATAAGAGATTTACAGTACGTCGTCTTGCCCTGATGCAGGCTGCTGTTGGTGTAAACTGATGAAAGGGAAGACCTGACTTCGGCATCAATATACTTGCGAAATCAACTCTCTGGGTTCACAATGATTCCGAAGGGGATAACCGTGCGCCTCAGAACGGGGGTGCGCTGTGATTCACCTTCGAGAGTTGGCAAGCTGTTTACATCCGGCGAGGTCTGCAGATCGGCGGCATTTTTTGATTTTCCAATTTTGTTGTGACGAGAGCCACGATGCTCCTAAACGGGGAGTGGAGCCGAAGAGTTATGTTGTGGCCGGTTTCTTCGGTAATCAGACTAGCTGGGACAAAGTAGAACGAAGTTGGGATTGGAAGAACAAACGAGTGGGGGTTTCTAGATACCATGCATCACACTTAAACGCTCACGATGGAGAATTTACAGGATGGTCCAAAACGCGATGCCTTCGATATAGCAAAGATTTGCTGAAAATACTGAAAAAGCAGCAGCGAAAACTGCATGGCATCTCTTGCGGGATTCATGTCGATGAGTACAGAAGGATTATTAGCGCCAGCGGACAAGTGAAGATGGGCCATCCCTACCTCGTCTGTTTTAAGTCTCTGATTGCTACAGTTGCAGAACAGATGGACTACGGCAAATTTCCGCGTGAAGACAAGTTTGCCGTTATTCTTGATCAGAACAAAGACGAACTCGACGGAAAGAAATTGGAGATGTGGGCAACGGAAATATTTTACGGCATGAAGAATAACCCACGATTCAAGTATGGGCATCGGTTGGCAACGTGTGTTCCTGGATCATCAGAAGAATTTGCGTGTCTCCAACCTGCCGACTTTATTGCATATGAGTCCTATCGTCTAATGCACGATAAAAGAAAGGGCGTGACGGAGATAAGGGCCGCTCTCAATACTATGCTTGAGACAACCGGCTTTTTGGGCTATCTGTTCAATGAAGAAGTCTTTAATAGGATTAAAGATGATGTAGACAAAGACACATCACAGCCCAATGGGTTTGTAATTGTGCCGCAGTATCTCACGCCAGAGAAGGTCAAAGAGCATGACGGAATTTGAAAAGTTCGATGCTGCCATGACGAAGATTCTCTCCGTCTCGCACGATGAATTGAAGCGCAGAGAAGAAGCGTGGAAGCGTGAACGCGCAGCGAAAAAGAAAAAGCGGAAGCCTAAGACTTCCGCTTCGGGCCGCGCTTCAGGCGGCAAGAGTTAATTGATGGCCGTTTCTCCGACCTTGCCAGTGACTTCGGCATAGGTCAACCGCTTGCCGACGATGTTCGAGAGCACCTTATTGAAGCGGTCGGCATCAGTGATGCGATCTGCGCGTTTCTTGCCGCCCCGATTGTTGTAGCGGAACGCTTGCTCGTCAACGTACCGGAAAAGATGAAACGGTTCAACAGAAACGTAGGTTCCATGCAATCCGCGCTTCAACAGGCTCCAGAAGTTTTCGATGCCGTTAGTGTGGATGTGCCCGCGAACGTAGCCTTCCAGATGGTTGATGACTTCGTGCATGTACTCGGGCGAAAGACCCTGATAGTTAACGAAGTCATCAGTGATGACATGAGCGCCGCTGGTTATGTGTTCGTGAATTGCATCATCCATCATTTTCTTTTCGCGGCGAGGGATCGGAAACACCTCAGTCCGAACTTCCCCCTTGCGCTCCAACATGCCCATGACAACAGCTTTGTTGCCGGTACTCCGACCGCACATCTGGACGCGCACCTTGCGCGACTTGTGCATGTTCCGGGCCTTGCCGCCGATGTAGGTTTCGTCTACTTCGACCGGAGAGCCACCGCCGCCAATCTTCATCAGCGATCCGCGCTGCATCGCAAGGCGAATCCGATGAAGCATGAACCACGCGGTTTTCTGAGTGACGCCAAGAGCCTTTGCCAATTCGTAAGAACTGACACCGTTTTTGCAGTTGCCGAGCATCCAGGCAGCAGGAAGCCACTTTTCCAGGCCGAGCGGCGAATCCTCAAAGCAAGTTCCGACCTTAACCGAGAACTGCCGATGATCATGTCTGCTCTTGCATTGCCACTTCTTTTGCTTGGCAAGAAAACTCACATCGGTACGTCCACAAGTCGGACACCAAACCCCATCCGGCCACCGTTTATTAGCAAGGTACTCAAGGCAGTGATCGGGGTTGGCAAAGTAGATAATTGCCTCTTGCAAGGTTTGAGGGGTTTTGCTGTCGTTTTTCATCGTGCTTTACCTCACTTACAAGGGCAGAATATCAGGGCCAAGTTGATTTGTCAAGTATATTTTTGCCCTGACTTCGCCGTGGCCCTGTAGCTCAGTTGGATAGAGCAGCGGTTTCCTAATTTAGTATTAACTAGAAAACAAAAGACTTACGGGGCAGGGTTGGCACTCTTCAAACCCCTTCAGAAGCGGTCGGGAACACTCAGCACAAACGAATTTGGTTTGATTTTGGTTGCGTTTTTCTGACCATCTGCACCGTAGAGCAGCGGTTTGACTGACCGCTAATCTGTCCTTCGGCTCACCATCACTCCGTTTCGGGAACGCTCACCACAAACCAACTTGGTTTGATTTTGGTTGCGTTTTTCTGCCCACCATCACCGCATAGAGCAGCGGGTCGATTGACCGCTATCTATCTTCAGAGTTCCTTCAACTTGGTTACCACACAGTGTTCCTTGTCGAGACACTGTACTTGACAGTCGAACGTACTCCGCAGCTTCGCGCCGAATGAGTTCTGAGCATCTACCTCAGTTTGGATGTGAAACTTGCCTTTTCCGAGATATTTCACGTAGTCGTTATTACGAAAAACAGCAGTTGACGGGGCCTTTAGGTTTGTCTGCACAGTGGCCTGACACTCTACCTGAGCCACGAAACGCGGCGGGTCTGCATCTAGTGCGGCAGCGCGGTCGGAA
>JBEKQR010000067.1:0-13762 GCA_049519515.1 Candidatus Korobacteraceae bacterium | reverse complement strand
GGCTTTATGACGATCATGGGAACTGAGGGTGCCTGCTTCGCTCATAAACCCAGCGCGGATGCACTTCCTCCTGAAGCGTACTCCAAAGACGGGGTTGCGCAGTTTGCGGAAATTGAGCTTGGGGACGGAAATCGCTGGACGTTGAGAGACCAGAAGTTTCTCTTCATTCTGGAAGTTCCCAATTTGAACCGGCCCGAAATCCTGATTGCGCTAGACAAGAGCCTCGCGAGGGCCTCTTTAATCAAGCTTCCCAAGGGGACATACACGCTTTGGAGTTACACAGTCACTGTTGAGAAGCCAACAGGAACTGTTAAGTTTGCTCACGGAAAAATCGTAGAAGCCTCCGATGCTTCTTTCAAGTGAAAACGGGCTGATAGCAGTCATGACATTGTGCCCGAGTCACGGGCTACCCGGAAACTGGCCAATTAGCAAATCTTGAACACGAAACCCCACCCCACGTGCGCCGGCGGGCGTGTCCTGGGACCCGGGGAACAGAAAACTTGAAACTGGAAACTCGAAACTGGTTTGCTACCGTCCCACCATCCCTCTCAACTCCCGCACCACCTCGCGTCCCGAACCGCCTTGGAATGGCGCAGGCATAAGCGTGATGACGAGCAGAACCGCGGCCGCCAGGAAAAGCAGGCGGCGCGATTTGCTCAGCCCCGGCCACGGAGGCACGACCGGGTGGCGCAAGCCGCTCAGGAACAGCAGCAGCGCCCACAGGAACCATCCAGCCCAATAGAAGTACCCAAGCGGAAGCAGCGCAACGGTGGCAATCCAGGAGACGGATTTGTGGACGCGGGGCTTGAAGGCGAAGACCAGGTGTCCGCCGTCGAGTTGCCCCCCAGGCAAAAGGTTTAACGAGGTGGCGAACATTCCGACCCAGGCCGCAATGGCAATGGGGTGCAGCGAGAGCTGATCGAGGGGCGGCAACAGCCTTCCCGTGCAGGCGCCCGCCAGAGAACGTCCAAGGTGGAAGATGAGCGGGAAACCGAACTGCAGATCCTGGTCCGGCGGCGCCGCGCCCGCCCGCGACAGCAGCAGGCCCACGAACATCAGGGGCAGGGCCACTACGAAGCCGGCGATGGGGCCGCCGATTCCGATGTCGAAGAGGGCATCGCGCGAGCGAATGCGCGAGCGGATGCGGATAAATGCGCCGAGGGTTCCCACCAGCGTGGGAGCGGGAATAAAAAACGGAAGCGTGGCATAGACGCCGTAGCGGCGGCAATAGAGGTAGTGTCCCATTTCGTGCGCCAGCAGAATCCCCATCAGGGCCAGCGAGAAAGGCACTCCCAGCAGCAGGCGCGAGGGCTGGCGGATGATCCAGCTTACCGGGAACAGCGGCAAGGCGTCGCTCAGAATGGGAAGGTTTTGCGCGAAGTTGAACTGCAGCCGGGCGCCGACCGTAAGCGTGGTGAGGAAAGTGGCGAGCAACAGCAGCAGGTGCAGCCAATAACGAGGCCTGGGCCGGCTTATATGGACGACTTCAACCGGCCAGGCGACCTCAGGTGAGGGACCAGAAGGATTCGTTTCCGACATCAGGAACCGATTCTTTTCTCAAATTGCCAGCAAGCTGGACCGACGCTGGCTGGCATCAGTTCTTAGCGCTGGCCCGGAGTTGATACAGCAAAAGCACGGCCGAACCATCCCGGCAAGCCAAAACCAGCCTTGCTGGAGAGCCTGCGTTCCCACATCTGCCAACTACGGCAGATGCGGGGCACGTATTAGACCGAAGACCCAATCTGCCAACTGTGGCAGATGTGGGGCACGGAGCTCAAAACGCAAACGCGGCGTTTGCGGCGGCCCGCGCAGCCTGCTAGTCGATGGATTGCAATTCCTTCCCCGGCTTGAAGCGGACCGCCTTGCCGGGGGGAATGTTGACCTCGGCGCCGGTTCTCGGGTTGCGTCCGATGCCGGTCTTGCGCGGTCGCACGTTGAAAACGCCGAAGCCGCGGAGCTCGATGCGGTCGCCGCTCGCCAGCGCCTTCTTCATCGACTCGAAGACGGTTTCCACGGCCGTTTCGGCCTTTGTCTTGGTGACTCCGGTCTTGTTGACCACCTCGTTGATGATGTCCAGCTTGATCACGCCGCCACTCCGGACCAATTGATTTTGCGAGGCTTACGCCGGGCAAGTTTCCTCTACAACTGAGGCTAACTTCATCATGGCGAAAAGGCAAGCTTGTTTGCGGGACGTAACGCCGCTCCCGCTATGCGGAACCGGCGCTACGTCTTAGATGCTAAGATGACCACGAGTTTGATGAAAACACTTCATCTGCATATCGCGCCTGGCCAGCAGGCCGCAGAACCCGCGATTCGAGAGGCTGCTGCCATCATTCGCCGCGGCGGGCTGGTGGCGTTTCCGACGGAAACCGTTTACGGACTGGGGGCCAACGCGCTGGACCGAGAGGCGGTGCTGCGCATCTTCGCCGCCAAGCAGCGGCCCGCCTGGGACCCGATCATCGTGCATGTCTGCTCGCTCGCCATGGCCGAGCAGCTGGTAACCGCCTGGCCGGCTGCGGCGCTGAAGCTGGCGGAGCGCTTCATGCCCGGACCACTGACACTGCTGCTGCCCAAGCGCGACATCGTTCCCGACGTTTGCACCGCCGGACGCGACAAAGTGGGCATACGGATTCCCGCCCACCCGGTAGCGCTGGCGCTGATCGAGGCGGCCGGGGTTCCCATTGCCGCGCCCAGCGCCAACCGCTTCGGCGCCCCCAGTCCGACGACCGTCAGCCACGTGCAGAGGGACCTCGGGGGACGCATTGACGCCATACTTGACGCCGGACCGGCGCCGGTCGGAGTTGAGTCCACGGTGCTCGACCCCGGCGCCGACCCGCCGATCATCTACCGGCCCGGCGGCGTCAGCCGCGAGCAGATCGAGGCCATCATCGGCCCGGTGCAGTTGGCACAGCGCGATATTTCCGGCGATGCTCAGCCGGAAGCCCTGGAGTCGCCCGGCCTCGGCATCCGTCACTACGCGCCAGGCGCGGCGCTGGAGCTGGTCAAGGACGAGCGAGAAATGGAACTAGCCATTGCGCGCCACATTGCGCGCGGCGAACGCGTCGGACTTATGCTGCCGGACGCCTGGCTCGGCGCGCCGGCACCCCCAGCAAACGCCGCATTTGCGCCTGCCGGGGTGGAGTCAACTCCGGGCGGCTGCATCATCTTTGCCTGGGGGCCTTTCAGCCGGCTTGAGACGCTCGCCCAGCGCCTCTACGAAGGTCTGCGCTGGCTGGACGAGCAGCAGGCCACGGTGATCGTCTGCCCGCTGCCGCCGGAGCGCGGAATTGGCCTGGCGATACGCGACCGCCTGCGCAAGGCAAGTATAGGGAATAGGGATTAGGGATTAGGAAAGAACTCAGGTGGCCCACATTCGCCTTCTGTTGGCAAATGTGGGATAGGCAATCACTTTCCACCCCACATTTAGGGCTGCGCCCTAAATGTGGGCCACCAGTCGGACGTCTCGTACGCACCTTCCGACACGGCGGGCGTAAACGCCCCCCGGACAGCCGGTCTGGAGACCAGCGCTACGTTACCCTGCATTTGCGCAGCCCTGGCCAAAGCGGATTATACTTTTCTGTAAGGCCCGGTCAGGAGCGGCGATGTCTCTTTCCATCGTAATTGTGGACGACGAACAACTGGCGCGCGACGAGCTTGCCTATTTGCTGCGCGAAATTGAAGGAGTTGATCTGCTGGCGCAGGGCAAGAACGGATTGGAAGCGGTGAACCTCATCCGCGAGTACTCCCCTGACCTGGTTTTTCTTGACGTGCAGATGCCCGGCCTGGACGGCTTTGAGGTCATCAAGAAGCTGCTGGAGAAGAAGCTGCCGATACCCCGCATCGTCTTTGCCACCGCCTTCGACCAATACGCCGTCAAGGCCTTCGAGGTCAATGCCCTCGACTACCTGCTGAAGCCCTTCGACAAGAAGCGCGTCGCCCAGGCCATCGATAAGGCGCGCAAGGACCTGGAAGGCGTTCCGGCCTCCAGCGAAAAACTGGATGCCCTGGTCAGGATGCTGGAGTCGCAGCGCCCGCAGCCGGCCAAGATCCTGCTGAAGGCCAACAGCCGCCTGTTCCTTATCGACCAGAAGGACATCTGCTTCGCCTCGATTGAGGACGGCATCATCACCGTCGTGGCCACCACCATGGAGGGGCAGTCCAACTGCCGCACCCTGGAGGAGTTGCTGGCTTCGCTCGATCCCAACCTGTTCTGGCGCGCCCACCGCTCGTACCTGGTGAACATCAATCGCATCAAAGAGGTGGTGCCCTGGTTCAAGAGCTCGTACCAGATACGCATGGACGATCGCAAGCACACGGAGATCCCGGTCAGCCGGGCCCAGACCCGCCGCTTGCGCGACTTGTTTGGATTGTGACCACCACCCGGTGAATGCCGGCTACGCTGGGCCATGTTGCGGCTGTATAATCTGCATAGAATCCCATGAAAGCCTACGTCTATGTTTCGCTGAAAAAGAGCGTGCTCGATCCGCAGGGCAAGACCATCCAGGGCGCGTTGACCAAAATGGGCTACAAGGGCGTGGCCGATGTGCGCCAGGGCAAGTATTTTGAAGTTACGCTGGATGGCAATCTCGACCGCCAGGCGGCGCAAGCCGAGGTGGAGCGGATCGCGCGAGAGGTCCTGACCAACCCAGTGATCGAAGAGTTTCGCTGCTCTTTCGAGGCCTGAGACCGGCAAGGTCAAAGGGATCGCCCATCTGTCTAGCAGACAGCTCTCTAAGAATTGGAGTGTAGAAACGTGTGCGGAATTGTTGGTTATGTAGGTAAGAAGCGGGTGGTTCCGGTCATCCTGGAGGGGCTGAAGAAGCTCGAGTACCGTGGCTACGATTCGGCCGGAATCGCGGTGGCGGGCAATGGCGACGGTTTGCAGATTCGGCGCGCCGAGGGCAAACTGCGCAACCTGGAAGAAGCCATCCGGCTCAAGCCGATCGACGGCACCTACGGCATCGGCCATACCCGCTGGGCCACGCACGGCCGTCCCACGGAAGAGAACGCCCATCCTCATCGCGACTGCACCGGCCGCGTGGTGGTGGTGCACAACGGCATCATCGAGAACTACCTGACACTCAAGAAAAAGCTGCGCGAGGAAGGCCACAAGTTCTCGACCGAGACGGACACGGAAGTCATTGCCCACCTGATCGAAAAGTATCTGAAGCCTTCCAACGGCCACAAGCTGCCGCTGGAGGAGGCGGTGCGCTGCGCCGTGCATGAACTGCATGGCGTCTTCGCCATGGCGGTGATTTCCAGTGACGAGCGCGACAAGATCGTGGCCGCGCGCAACGGCCCGCCGGCGGTCATTGGCTTGGGCAAAGACGAGTACTTCGTCGCCTCCGACGTGCCCGCCATCCTCTATCACACCCGTGATCTGTTCTTCATGGCCGACGGCGACCTGGCGGTCCTCACCCCCACCGGCGTGCAGTTGAGCGACTTTGAAGGCAAGCCGGTGGTGCGCCAGGTGCAGCACATCACCTGGGACCCCATCATGGCCGAGAAGGGCGGCTTCAAGCATTTCATGCTCAAGGAAATCTTTGAGCAGCCGCGGGCGGTGCGCGACACCTGGCTGGGGCGCATCTCGCTGGACTCGGGCAAAGTGTTTCTGGAAGAGATGGATATCAGCGAGTCCGAGTTCAAGAACCTGACGGCCGTGCAGATCGTGGCCTGCGGCACGAGCTGGCATGCCGCCCTGGCCGGCAAGTACATGATCGAGCGCCTGGCGCGCCTGCCGGTCGAGGTGGATTACGGCAGCGAGTATCGCTACCGTGATCCGATCATCGCCGAGAACGAGTTGACCATCGTCATTACCCAATCGGGCGAGACCGCCGACACCATTGCCGCCCAGCGCGAAGCCAAAAACAAAGGCTCCAAGACGCTGGCCATCTGCAACGTGGTGGGCGCCATGATTGCCCGTGAAGCCGACGGCACCATCTACACCCATGCCGGGCCGGAGATCGGCGTGGCTTCCACCAAGGCCTTTACCGCCCAATTGACGGCGCTGTTCCTCTTCTCGGTTTACCTGGGCCGGCTGCGCGGGCTGCTTTCCGACGAGCAGTCGCGGGAGCTGCTGGGCGAGCTGGCCAGGATTCCCGGCAAGCTGGAGACGGTGCTCACCCTGGAAGAGGAGCTGGAGGACCTGGCCAAGATTTACAGCCGGGCGCAGGACTTCCTGTTCCTGGGCCGCGGCATTCATTTCCCCATCGCCCTGGAAGGGGCGCTGAAGCTGAAGGAAATCTCCTACATTCACGCCGAAGGCTACCCGGCGGGAGAGATGAAGCATGGGCCCAACGCGCTCATCGACGAGGACCTGCCCACGGTGATCATCGCCACCAAGGACGAAAAGGACCCCAACTCGGTGCTGCGCTACGAAAAGACCTGTTCGAACCTGAAGGAAGTGACGGCGCGTTCGGGCAAGGTGATTGTGCTGGCCACGGAAGGCGACCGGGAGATTCGCGAATCGGCTGATCATGTCCTTTACTTGCCTCCGGCGCCCGAGCTGCTGCTGCCCATTTTGGAGGTTCCGCCGCTGCAACTGCTGGCCTACCACATCGCCGTGCGCCGCGGCTGCGACGTCGATCAGCCGCGCAACCTGGCAAAATCGGTCACCGTGGAATAGCAGCGCGGTTTCGCCCGGATCACTTCGTTCCTGCTGCTGAGATTGCCGGCGGGCGCGCAGTTACGTTTGCCGTGACGCGGGTAGCATTACCTTCGTAATTTTTGAAAATCCCCGATGCCGGTATATGCTTCCGTTCGTGATAACACAATCGCTGAGTCCCGACATCAGATGTGGCGTACGCTTTCCGCTGAAGCTTCCGGTAACGATCAGCTTTGGCGGCAGGAAGATGGACGCCGAATCGCAAAACATCTCCTCCAGCGGAGCTGTTATCTGGCTGGACGAGGCTATCCCGGTCGGTGCCGCCATACAGTTCACGATAGCCATGCCGGGGGCCAGATTATGCCTGCCGAAGGATATGCTGGTCGATTGCACCGGTCGCGTGGTACGCTGCTCTCCTGTGGGTAATCGTCACGAGCTGGCCGCAATGATCGACGAGTATCGGTTCTTGCGCCAGTGAGCGGAGGCGGCTCCCCCAAGAGAAGCTGCGATGGCCGAGGAACCTGTCGAAGAACAGGAACAGAGCGCTGCAAGCCCCGAGGATTCCCCCACCCGGGTTCGGGTCATCATCGCCGACAGCGAGCCCATCTTCCGCGTTGGCATGCGGAAGATTTTCGCCGTCGAGGACGACATCCGCGTCGTGGCGCAAACCGAGACCCAGGAACAAACCACCACCGCCGTTGCCAAACACATCCCTGACGTGCTGCTGATGGAGTCCGGCATTGCGCTGGACCCGGCCTCGAGCATTTCCAGCCTGCTGCAGATCGCTCCCAAGTTGCGCGTGGTGCTGATCCTTGCCGAGCCGGAGGAGAGTGAGATTCTGGAGTTTGTGCGGCGCGGCGCCTGCGGCGTGGTTCCGCGCTCCATCTCGCCCGATCTGCTGCTCAAGTGCATTCGCAAGGTCCACGCCGGCGAAATCTGGCTGGACCACCACGCCATCAACATGGTGATCGAAGCGTACCGCGCCCAGGCCCTCAGGCTCACCACTCCCAAGCCGAGGACGAAGCTCAATGCCAAGGAGCTGATGATCATCGCCGGCGTCACTCAGGGCCTGCGCAACAAGGAGATCGCCGCCGACGTGGGCACCACCGAGCAGGTGGTGAAGAATTATCTGCGCAAAATCTACGACAAGCTGGGCGTCTCCGACCGCCTGGAGCTGGCGCTCTATTGCATGCATCACAAATTGCTGGGCGCGGCCCAGAAAGCGCCCGAGGTCCCGCTGCCGCCGGCGGCCACTTTGGAAAGCTCCGCCGGAAAATAAAACGGGAGCGGGACGTGGGGCACCCGCCTTTGTGAAAATTCAAATTGACCCACTACCGGGGAGCGCGGCGCCTCCCCAGCCGGACGCCGCTGCTGTTACAATGCGGCAGTCTGGTGGCGATCGCCATCCTGCATTGCTACGGAGGCTTCACGTGAAAGGCAATCCTAAGGTCCTCGCCCTGCTCAATGAAGTTCTGAAGGCCGAGCTGACGGCCATCAACCAGTATTTTTTGCACGCCGAGATGTGCGAGAACTGGGGCTACGAACGGCTCTCCAAGCTCATCAGGAAAGAGTCGATCGAGGAGATGGTGCACGCCGAGAAGCTGATGGAGCGCCTGCTCTACCTCGACGGCTCGCCCAATATGAACGATTACTTCAAGATCAATATCGGTGCGACGGTCGAGCAGCAGTTCCGCAACGACCTGCACCTCGAGTACGACGCCGTCAAGCGCCTCAACGACGGCGTGAAGACCTGCACCGACTTGGACGACAACGGCTCCAGACTCCTGCTCGACGAGATTCTGGAGGATGAGGAAGAACACATCGACTGGCTGGAGGCGCAACTGCACGCCATCGCGGAGATGGGCGCGCAGAACTACCTGACCGAGCAACTGAAAAAGCCGGAGAAGTAGGCTGGGCCGGAGCGGCTGCGGGTCCGTTGCTCTGCTAGAATGAAAACACCCGCCGCTACCACCTCACTGAACGCAGCACCGGCGCTTGGCGGGGACCCCGGTGCGCATCCGCGCCGCGGAGAGATGGCCGAGTGGCTGAAGGCGCACGCTTGGAAAGCGTGTTTAGGGGTAACTCTAACGTGGGTTCGAATCCCACTCTCTCCGCCAGCTTTTTGCACTGCTCAAGAAAGCTCCTCGTTCCGCAAGAGAACAGCCCCACATTAGCTTCGCCTGCGGCTCCGCGAATGTGGGCCACCAGCCGTTGATATTCCTTCTCTCGCTGCATAATTTCATCGCGGGGAACCGAGAATACCTTTCGGACTATGGCATCGAATTTGTCAAACTCTCCCTTTTCAACACTCATGTAGCTTAGCGACTCCCCGCCGCTGATTTCTTTAGTAGTGGTTCAAGCACATCTTTAGCGCTATCACAGTAGGGGTGAGCAGGTTTAGCATTACGCATGTCTGCCGTACCCTGATCCCTAGCTCGTACTACGTGATCGGTGTGTACCGAATTCAAGTGAAGTAACGCTCCACAAAGATGGCACCTAGCCCCTCCAGGCAAAGCCGCCGCAAAAAATGCGGCAGTTTTAGTTCCTGAACTAAATTTGTGCTTAGACTTTGTAGAAAATTGACGCACTCCTGAAGGCTGCGGGGCAGTTACAAACGCAAAATCTGGATTTTTAGAGAATGATGTTTGAATCTTATCGAAACTCTTTCCTGCCCATAATCTATCTAAGATTAGGCTATAATACTTCTGAAGCCATGGAATGTGCCGTTCGCCGCTTCCGAGCTTGTGGATGATTAAGCTCAGCGCCTCTTTGTGGAGAATTAGAAATTCCTCAAACTTTCTCCTCACCTTAGTAAACTCTTTCAACTTATCTTTCGATGCTAGTTCCTCCAAAAAACGGGATGCCGCGATTAGGGCTGTCGGCTGAAACGCTCCGCTTCTGGTATAGAAGTAGACGACGGGGTGTATTCCGAGTGATCCTGGCGAATCTCCCGTGATACGCTGCACACGCTTCTCAACTGTTTTAAGGTATTCAACCGTTGTCTGCCCATTCTCGTCAACTGGTAATACATCCTTCGTCTTTGTGTTCTTCGCAGTACTATCTTGAATCTCCACACCATTCGCTTCGTTCACTAGGTCAAAAATAAAAGACAAGGTACTATATCCGCGACCAGCTACTGGAACATCGAGAGTCGTAACAGCATTTCCGGTTATCGGGGGTACATATAGTGCTTTCCATAGCTTTGCCCCAAGAGTCTCTATAGCTGTACGTGTGTCTTTGTCAAAGTCGCCCCAATACTTATGCCCCGTTCCAGCCCGCGCTATGGCCCTCGCGGCTATCGCACTTGCTGAGCGTCGGGATTTTAATATTCGACGTTCCGTGGGGTCAATCGGGGTAGCAGACTGATTGATCTTAAAGAAAGAATCCTCGGCAGACTCTTTGTCGGTTCTAGGAACCCACTGAGCAATAATGTGGTTGACGGCTAGATTGCTAAGGCGTTTTTGTATTTCCGGTCGCGCACCAGCCGGATTCGCCCTAGCAGCCAAATAATCCTGATAGGGACCGACTTGCTTGTTCACCAGCCTGCGGGTTCTCTCAGCAATCTTGCGTTGCTCTTCGGGGATAATACCGCCAAAATAATCCAACGACGTCTTTCTGTCTCCGTAATCATCTTGTATCCACGCCATCAGCGCACCTAACCGGTGCGATCCATCAATGACAAAGACGTACTGGCCTGCCCGCCAAAGAATAACTGCTGGGATTAAATTTCCATCAACGAAGGATTGGATTAGATCAGCCACCTTGGACGGCGACCACTTATCTGTCTCTCTCTGGAAATCTGGTTTGCGAAGGTCGGGACCAAAAAACGGACCCTCAAGATGAACGATAGAAATCTTCTCAATTCCGCTCGCCTGACTCGGTTGGTCATCTATGACGAAATCTTCCCGCGGTATTAAGGCGTCGAGATTGACATCTTTGGTTTTCATATAGCGGACTCCTGCATCTAGGGGAGAGAGCGGCATCATAATGCACCCCCGCCGCCCTGAGATATACTGTCCTCTTCGAAATCATGATGCACCCTCAAAACGGGCGAGTCAACTATACAATTACCCTAATTAGACGGATCGCGAGGGCATCCTCGTCCGTACAATTTACCCAGGAGGTCGTCTGCATGAAAGACGAACTTACTTCACGGGAGCGAGTGCGGCTGGCGCTTGCGCATAAGGAACCAGACCGCGTTCCGCTAGGCAGGGCCAACGTCAGCCAAGGAAAGAGCTTTCGATCACTAGCAAATGGTTCTCCCTTAGCATGGAGGGCTGCACCACCGAATTGCTCCCATTCTTGCGATACGCGCTCTAGAGTCCATGTAACGCCGGTCCCGGGGGCTCCAATGAGCACGATGAGTTCCTTCGTTCGGCTGCCTTGCCGGGCCAGTATGCTATCGATCGCGGTCTGTTGTCCGTTGAGCTCCTCCAACCGATCCATTTGACAAATCCTCAGATCTACTTTTTCCGACAGCCCGTTCGCTGTACTGATAATTCTCAGTTATCCAAACTGAATCTATTCGAAATGCAGCGCTTTAGTTGGTTGCAGGCGCGATGCATTGCTGGCAGGTAGGTAACCGAACAACACCCCAATGGCACAGGACGCAGTGAAGGAAATGATGATGGATGCCACCGAGATCGGAATGTGCAGGTTGTACTCGGCCACCAGCGGTTCGAGAACGATTTTGATGCTGATCGCCAGCAAAATGCCGATCAGCGCACCGATGCCGCTGATGAGGAAGGCTTCGATTAGGAACTGGTAAAGGATCTCGCCGCGCCTGGCACCCACCGCCCTGCGTAGCCCTATCTCACTGGTGCGCTCGGTAACCGTCACCAGCATGATGTTCATGATGCCCACGCCGCTGATAATTAGGGCGAGAAAGCCTATCGCCAGCAGCACTATCGTCAGCGCAGTTGAAATCTTGTTGGCTGCCTCCAAAATTGAAGAGAGATTCTGCACTGTATAGTCTGTACCCGCCCGATGTCTGGATACCAGTAGAGCACGCACCTCTTCGGTAACCAATGGCACATTGCGAGGAAAATCTGCCTGCGCGTAAAGGGTTTTGACATAGCTCTCCCCTGGTGCCGCAAACGGCAGCGCGAAGGCCGTGCGCCGGTAAATCTTCACCAACAGGAAAGGAATAAGCACCGATTCCGAGGTAATTTCAGATTGTCCGAAGGTAGCAACGCGCTCACGGAACACGCCGATCACGATGAGCTGGAAATCGCCTATACGAATCGTCTTGCCGATGATATCCCCCCGGTATTGCCTGGCCAGATCTTCGCTTAGCAGACAGGCCTTAGAGGCCGTCTGCAGGTCCACATTGTCAAAAAATCGTCCTTTTAGAATGAGAAGGTTGCGGATCTTCTGGAAACCTTCGGTAACCCCTATCAAGGAAATCGGCCGCACTTTGCCACTCACAACAACACTAAAGTTTGTAATGTCGTCGGTTCCAGCTGCCTCGATAACATGAGGAAGCTCCCGCACAGCATTCAAATCGGAGAGGTTGATTTCATCGGCTAGAGTTTGCGCGCCCATGGAGTAGGCATAAATCAGGTTGGAACCGACGCCTTCGATTTGGGCCAGTACGTAGTTTCTATTGATTAAGCCAATAGTGATGACCAGGACAATGCAGGCGCTGCCGATAATTACCCCGAGCATCGTCAGGGCAACTTTGACCTTGTTGGTACGCAAGGCGTCTATGGCTACTGCCCATGTTTTGCTGCCTATTCCAACCATCATCTAGTTCGAACTCAAGTATAAAAAGACCAGTAATACAGGCCCGCGGCCCGTGGCGCGCCGAATCCATCCGAAAGGCTCTATCCGGGAACAGCTATTCCAGTCGACAGACCAGTACCGGAGTACTCTGGTACGGGCAATATATTCCCGGTACACCAGGTCCGGCCAATACCACCCAGTTGACTCCAAAATCTCTCCGCAGGCGGCGAAAATCTGCCACTTCAAAATTCCGCCAATCTAGTCCGGCGTTCACTTCCCGCTGCCAGCGCTCGGCCAGTCTGGGAACTTGCGTTACGACCGCTGGATCTTTGACATAATCAGCTAGTGCGCTCCGCTCTGCCAGCGCCCTGAAACTGTGATAATCCTCGCCTGATAACATCATATAGTAGGGGTCCAGGGCAAAAAGACTGTTCGTTGGAGTATTCTGCCGGACCCAATCGAAAGCTTCGACCCAGGCATTCGTCGAAGGTCTGCCAGGTAACTCAAGGTGCTCAGTCGAGGGAAGGGTTTGCCGTTGAGCGTAGAACATTGCCGCCGCTAACGGGGCAAATAGCAGTAGCCATCGGTAGACATGCCTCCTCAAAATATATCGCCCGATGAGTCCGCCAGCCATCAACAACAGAAACCAATACACGAGATGCAGGAAACGCATCGGCTGCAGCGGGCGTAGCCGTTCGAGGCTGGGAGGAAGCATAATCAAACAGGCTATTGTGAATTGAAAGAGTCCGAAGAGAACGAGCCGCAATGCTATGTGCTCCATCACCGGCGAGCGGTTGCGCCGGGCTACCCGGCTGAACCACCAGAGCAGAGCCAGAGGAGCAACCGCTCCCAGCAACTCGTACCATTCCCATTTTTGCAGGAGGTAGCTGGAACGCGTACTGGCCGCCTGCCGCCAGGCGTCAGAACATGGTTCAAAAATCCATCCAAGCGGAACAAAGAAAGCTGCTGTCTCTATCGACCTCCACTGCGGCGACTTCGATCCTAGCCAGCTCGGCCTCTTGTAGGCGAGGAAAAAGCAATAAGAGATGCCAAACGCCGCCATGATGGGATGAAGTACGAACGCAATCACAAGGAGCACACTCGCCAGCAAGCGACGATTTTCCACCACCACCACAACAGCGCCTAGGATTGCCGCAGTTGCGAAGCTCCGGGGATGGAGATGTTGATCAATCAGGTAAAGTCCGCTACCGGAGACGGGTAGCGTTAGTAAACAGGCCACCATTGACACGGCCGCCCATTGCGCGTGCGCTTCGGCGAAGCATTTTCGGCTGATCTGCCAAGAGCCCCACAGCACGAGAAAAATCGCAACCAGCTGCCAAATAAGAACTGCCGTAGCGAGTGGAATGCTGCTTAAGCGGATGGATTGGGCAATTAGCTTATCGAAAATCGTGGCTTGTAACTGGACTTGGAAGA
>JBEKQR010000066.1:0-13837 GCA_049519515.1 Candidatus Korobacteraceae bacterium | reverse complement strand
TCCCTCGCTGCGCTCGGGATGAACGGCTTTTGCTGGGCGCACCAGAGGGTCCTCATATTCCAATTGTTGGGAAATCTGTGAGCTAACCTCGAAGATAACAGGCCTGAGCTGTTTCAACCGCTCCATGGTCAGCCTGACGCTTGGTCCGGAGACGCTGACGGCGGCCAGAACCGTCCCTTCGTGGTCACGCACGGCTGAAGCGATGCAGCGCTCCCCCAGCATCTGCTCCTCATTGTCAACCGCGATCCCGGTGCGCTCCACCTTGGCCAGTTCGGTGAGCAGTTCTTTCCTGCTGATGATGGTTTTGGGTGTAACAGACGTGAACGAGACCGTATCGAGGTACTCGTCCCTTTCGGCTGCCGGACGCGCCGCAAGCAGGATCTTCCCGGCGGCGGTGCAATAAAGAGGAGCGCGGCTGCCTACCTTGTTGGCCGCCCGTAGCGTGTTCTCGCACTCGACCTGCTCGATGTAAACCGCTTGATTGCTGTCCTCGATTACCAAGTTAACCGTGTCGTTGCTGCGTTTCATCAACTCGCGGAGGTAGGGCATGGCAATCTGCCGGAGGTTTCCGATCGGGTCGCCACGCCTTCCCATTGCGATAAACTTCACCCCGAGGTAATACTTCTTCGTGCGCTCGTTGATTCGGACATATTCGGTCTCAAGCAGGGTGACCAGAAGACGGCGGGCCGTAGCCACGTGCAAGCCCACGGCTTGCGCAATCTCAGTGAGGGTCTTGTCGCCACGCGAAAGCGCATCCACGATCTGAAAGGCCTTGAGCACGGACTTGACGCGTTCTTCTCGCATGACGGTTATTATCGCTATGCGATAGCGCCTATTCAAGCCGATTTCGCCAGAGCATCAAGTTGCTTCGCCTTGGCCGCCCATTCTCCCGAGAGAAACCCATTCTCCCAAGAGAATAAGTCTTTAACTTCCCACAACGCGGTTTCGGGTCCGCGGAGATGATTGGCCGCTCTTGCGGCCATAAGCGCGCTTTCGCCGTTATAAAACAGCTTGATAGTTGCGTGATTGCATGACAACATCTGCTTAGCAGACCAGGATTTGCCATGCTGTCAAGCGGCTCAATCGATATATGCCCGCCTTCAAAATGGACGATGTCCCGGTAACGGGTCCAGAGGGGACTCCCGCTTACAGGCAGACCAGGAGGCAATAATGGACCAAGTCATAGAACAGAAAATAATGCGAAAGCTCTTCCTGAGGCTGGTGCCGCTGCTGACGGTGCTCTACATCGCCTCGTATCTCGACCGGGTCAACGTCAGCTTCGCCGCCCTGACCATGAACAAGCAGATCGGGTTGAGCGCATACGCCTATGGCCTGGGAGCGGGCATTTTCTTTATCGGATACTGCGTCTTCGAGATTCCCAGCAACCTGATGCTGGTTCGCGTCGGCGCCCGCAGATGGATCGCCCGCATTCTGTTCACCTGGGGCCTGTGCGCCTGTGCCATGGCTTGGGTCCAGGGGCCAAGGAGCTTTCTGACAATGCGATTCATCCTTGGCGTGGCCGAGGCCGGCTTCTTCCCGGGAGTGATTCTCTATCTGACCTACTGGTTTCCCGCACGCTACCGCGCCCGCATCATTTCGCGCTTCATGCTGTCGATCCCGATTTCGCTGGCCGTGGGCGCGCCGGTTTCGACCTGGCTGCTGCAACTGGACGGCGCGCTGGGCCTGCAGGGATGGCAGTGGCTCTACATCCTGGAGGGACTGCCGGCAGCATTGCTGCCGATTGCGGTGCTCACGCTTTTGCCCGATAACCCGTCGAAGGCGTCCTGGCTCAGCGAAGGCGAAAAGAACTGGCTGCAGCGAGAGCTGGAGCAGGACCGCGAAAAGGTAGCATTGACGAAGCCCACGGGCAGCATCGCCAAGGTCTTCACTAATCCGGTCATCCTGGCGCTGGGATTCATCTATTTCGCCGATACCGGCGCCAATCTGGGATTGTCGATGTTCCTGCCGCAGATCATCAAGGCGCAGGGTTTCTCGACGATGCAAACCGGGTTTATTTCTTCGATTCCCTATATCACCGGCTGCGCCGGGATGCTCACCATTGGTTATCTCTCCGACCACTTCAAGGAGCGCAAATGGCACTTGATTGTCTGCCTGATGATGATAGCGATTGGACTGGGAACCGCCGGCTTCCTCGGTAACAGCGTCGGCGCAATCGTGGCGATCTCGTTTGCGACCATCGGCATCATGGGGGCAAAAGGGCCATTCTGGCCGATCCCATCGGCGTATCTTACCGGCGCCGGGGCCGCCGCGGGAATTGCCTTTATCAACTCGCTGGGCAATCTGGGCGGTTTTGCCGGTCCGTACATGATTGGCTTTGCCAAGCGGATGACGAATAGTTTTTCGGGTGGGCTCTACGCACTTGCACTCATGACGTTTATGGGAGCGATTGTCACAGTCTTTACTGTAAGAGTCCAGAAGACTGCGCCTGCCGTTGCGGAGACATCTTCGGCCAAAGCCGCGAACGCAGGAGAATCACGTTAGCCGGACGTTTCCTGAATCAGAAGTACATCGGTGATGCGGGTGTGCCTGAAGCACCCGCAACGGAAACAATTCTGTTGCTTTGGGCCGCATGGCGTTACGTACTGATCATTCCGGGAGGGATAGTTAGGTGATAAGAGCGACGTCATTGACGATTGTGATTGTGCTTTGCCTGTCAGCCATGCTGGTCCCAGGCATGTTTGCTTATTCAGATCAGCCGGCTCCTGCCGGTGCTACAAATATCGAAATACTTGCAACCGAAAAAAGCATACAAGAAATACGAAATGACTTAGATGTCGGACGTTATACCTCGCATGATCTGGTTCTTGCCTACATGAGGCGCATCGCTGCGCTGGACAAGGATGGCCCGAAACTCAACAGCATTTTGGAAATGAACCCTGAGGCCCTCTTGTGGGCCGATACCTGCGACGCGGAGCGCAGGGCAGGCAAGGCTCGTGGGCTATTGCACGGCATCCCCGTATTGATCAAAGACAATATCGATACCGCAGACATGATGCATACCTCTGCCGGGTCGCTGGCGTTGAAGGATCACTACGCGAGTAAAGACTCTTTTGTGGCCCAGCGTCTACGCCAAGCCGGAGCAATCATTCTTGGAAAAACCAACATGACCGAATGGGCCAATTGGATGTCTACCAAGATGCCGGGCGGCTACAGCTCGTTGGGCGGGCAGGTGCTGAGCGCTTATGATCCTGGCTTCCCGGTACGCGGTTCCAGTACCGGCTCAGCCGTTGCTGTGTCGGCAAATTTCGCGGCGGCGGCGGTGGGGACTGAGACTTCAGGATCTATCATTCATCCCTCGTATTGGGCTTCTGTCGTCGGCATCAAGCCCACGGTTGGCCTGATCAGCCGTAGCGGCATCATTCCCATTGCAACCAGCCAGGACACGGCGGGTCCGATCGCGCGCACAGTGGCCGACGCTGCCGCGATGCTGAACGTGTTGGCCGGAATTGATCCGGCCGATTCGGCTACTTTGGCCGCAGCCGGCAAGATTCCGAAAGACTATACGGCCTTCCTAAAAAAGGATGCGTTGCGGGGTGCGCGCATTGGCGTCAGCCGGCAGCTTTTCGGCCAAATGAGCGATGAACAAGCAGCATCGTTCAACAATGTGCTGAAGGAAATGAGAGACGCCGGCGCGGAGATTGTCGACCCGGTCGTAATGCCCATCGATGAGCTGCTGGGAACCAATTGGCAGGAAAGCAAGACTATGCTGTACGAGTTTAAGCCGGCCATTAACAATTATCTGAAGAGCGTTGAACCGCATATCCCCATCCATTCTCTTGCCGATGTTATTGCTTTCAACAGTCAAGATCTGGGGAAGCGCGCGCGTTATGGACAGGACATATTGGAAAAAGCCGAGAAGACCAGTGGATCATTAGCTGACCCCGAATACATTCAAGAGCACCTGCGTGACATGCGTCTTACTCGCGGCGCTATTGATCAGGCACTCGGTAGTTATAGGGTGGACGCGATAATTTTCCCTCCGTTGAACAACACAATGATAAGTGGTGTTATTCTCCAAGCCCGGGCCGGATACGCCGCCATAACTCTGCCGGCAGGTTACTTGAAAGATGGTAAGCCTTTCACCTTTATGTTAGTCGCTGGGGCTTGGCAGGAGCCAAAGCTCATTTCTTTGGCCTATGCTTATGAACAGCGTACACATCACCGTAGACCTCCTGCGCTGGCGAAGGTGCCGTAAGGGGCGATCGGTATCCCGGCGGCGAATACCAGGGTGCCGCAATGAGGCGGGGGCGGTTGTTCGCTGGCCGGCCCGACACTGAGTGGCTTAAGTGTTGTCCGTCCGCAGCCACGAATCACATTGCGCCGACCGTCGCCAGCTCAAGCCCCTGCTGATTGGCTTCTCGCCGCTTCCGCAGGCTCTGCTGGCAGAACAATGGTGCCCCGGCGCCCTCCGTCAGTGCTGGAGCGCACCCGGATGGTCCCGCCGTGCTTCTCTATAATCTCCTTGCTAACCCAGAGGCCAAGCCCGGTCCCGACTGTTCCTTTCGTCGTGAAGAACGGCTGGAAGAGACGCTGCCGTGAACTCGCACTGATACCTTTGCCATTATCAGCTACCGTGACCCGGACACAGCGGTCGCCATTCTTGAAGGCTGCTCCGGTAGACACCCGCAACTTGATGGTGCCTTTCTCATCGATGGCATCCAGGCTGTTGGCCAGGAGATTAGAAAACACCTGCCGCAGCTCGCCCGCCACAGCGGTCACCTGCACGTCGCCGTCCCATTGCTTCTGGATCACGGCGCTCTTGGCTTTGATCTTGTTCTTCAGCAAGTCAACAGCAGAATCCAGAACCGCATTGACCGACGTGAGCGCCGGGGCATTGGACTCGCGGTAAAAGCCTAGCGACTGCCGCGTGATATGCGCGATCCGCTCCAACTCCGCGTCCGCCAGCCCCAGGTACTGGCGCACAGATTCCATGTCCTTGGCGTTATTCGTGATGAACAGCAGGTTCGTCACTGCCTCCAGCGGGTTGTTGATTTCATGCGCGATGGTTGCTGCCATGCGTCCAACTGAGGCCAGCTTTTCGCTACGGATCAGAGTTTCTTGCGCCCGTCTGTGGTCAGTGATGTCGCGGATGGTGATGAACCCGCCGTTCTGGGTTTCGGCATGGCGGTCACCGAAGCTCCTCTAACCACCGTCGTGATGGATTCAGTAGGCCAGGATCGCACCGGCACGGCTTCGGGAAGCAACGACATTGCGGCTGAGGTCAAGCCAATAGCGATTCCTCTTAGTCACCCGGCACGCTTGCTACCGGTGTGCCAGTGCGGCGTCAGCAGGAGCCAGAATACTGGCTGGCATCGAGGCAATTTCCGTTGTGGGCATAAGTGGCGATAATGCCTCCTTTGAAAGTCAGTAGCTCGGTTGGAACTGGAACGGGCATTCAGCCCTACTTTTCCGCCCGGACACAGAACGCACGCAGCTCGTGCACTTGTTCCGGCAGCATCCTGGTAAATTCGAATCCGTGCCGGAATCCCGAATGGTATTTAAGTTGCGCCTGAAAGCTGCGCTCCCACTCTTCGCCGGGGAGTTTGAAAACCAGCATTGCCTGTGTGCCCTCAGGCAATTCGCACGTCAGCGTGACTCCCATGCCGCCTTCGCAGATGTCAGTGGAGCGACCATAAGTGATCTTCTCTCTCCCTGCTTCCGAGGTCAGAAGCTTTACGCGCACATCCAGAGGCGTGCGCTGCGAGCGGCGGCGTTCGAGTACAGGAGCCCGTAACGACAGCATACGGCAGGATCGTTCGAGATACATCTGCTGCACGGCGGTGATGTTGAGGAACTCAATGCCGTAAGCGAGACTGCGACGGTTTCGAACAACTGCCTCGAGTTTCAATGGCTGACTGCAATACGGCAGAGTGAACTCGAGGCGAATAGTCTCGCCTACGCTGAGTTCAAACGGCAAGTACAGTAACATGCCACGCTGGCTCAGGTCGCCGCCGCGTCCGCGTATAGGCTTCCGCTCCCCCCGAGAGATCACCTCTCCACGAATTTTCACGTCGATATGATAACGGGGAGCGTAACACCCTTCCCGGTTAATGTTCATGGCTGGAGTCAAATCGGATTGTTCCAAAGTAATCATTCATGCCTCCAACAGATGATCGTAGCTTCCACTGGTGTCCCGTCACTTTCACAGAAGCCGCTTTCTTCGGTGAAACTGTGACCGCCATAGCGATGCGCTCCAGTGACTATCGCCATGACGTTCTAACTCCGTTCCATGTTCAGTCCCGGTGGTTCGTGGTCTTCCACCTCGACACGATCACGCCCGTTTTGTTTTGCCCGATACAGCGCCACATCAGCCTGGTGGAGCAGGTCGCGAATTTCTTGGCCGGGGTGCCATTGAGATACGCCAATACTAGCGGTAAGTTCGACCTGCACAGGGGCATGCACAACTGGTTTCTTGCGGATACGCTGCCGCACCCGTTCGGCTACCCCCCGCGCTGCTTCGGCGGTGCAGTTGGGCAGCACTATAAAGAACTCGTCGCCCCCGTATCTCCCGACTTGGTCGTAATCACGTACAGCACTGCAAATTAATCCTGCTGCGCTACGGAGCACATCGTCGCCGGCCAAATGGCCGTAGCGGTCGTTGACGCGTTTGAAAAAATCCAAATCTGCAAGCAGGACGCTGACCGCTGTCTGAAAGCGATTCGCCCGCTTCAATTCCTTCCTCAACAAGTCCATGATCGCTCGGCGGTTCCAAATCCGCAGCAAAGAGTCGTGCGAAGCCTCAAATTCCAGTGCTTCACGCGTCTCAACCAATTCCTCGCGGCTGCGAATAATGCGTTCACCAACTTTAAGACGTGCTCTGAGTTCAAGCTCATCGAACGGCTTTTGAAGATACTCGTCGGCCCCCAATTCAAGTCCCTTGAGGAGATCGCTCGGTTGCCCCGCTGGACCCAATAAAATCGTGTACACATAGCTCTGCTCACGTGCACGGATTAGTTCACAGAGATCAAGTCCGCTGATGCCCGGCATGAGGCAGTCTAAGATGGCCAGCGAAGGCGCGGCGTCGCTGTCGAGAATGGACTGCACCGCGTAGCCGTCGGCAGCAAGCACGACTTCGTAGTTCCATGCCTCCAGCAAGGCCTTCAGCCATTCCCTGTAGAAACACGAGCCATCTGCTACGAGCAGCTTCATGGCTACCCTCACACCGAAAGGGTAGTGAGAGATTGGTATGCGGTCAATGTACGAAAGTAACCTCGGAGCTTACAAGCAAGCAGGTCAGTCGGAGACCAGCTCTGGGGGCGACGGAACGGCATTACGAGAAATGCAATCATTTCAACGGTGAGCGATTATGCAACGATAGCTTCATTGCTAATTCTGATACGAGTTACCTCCGTTACATTGCAACCGGCCGCCACATTCGACATTCTCGGTTACGCGTGGCAAGCAGGTGCAGGCTTGTGGAGTGCGAAACAAACGCGAGAGCCGGAACAATGGCCATTAATTCACGGCAAGACGACATAGATCGGAATGGACGCAAGTCCAGCAGGGTTAGCAAGAAGTTGCCGACCGAAAGCGAGGAGCGTAGCGCCGAGAACCAGCAGATCCAAACGCATGCAGAACAAACCGCCGCAGTGAATGCAAAACCAGCCGACCTTTCGGCCCAAGTGGAAGGATATCTTCGTACCCTATTGGATACTGTCCCCGCGGGAATCTTTGTTGTCGATGCAGAAACGCGGTGCATCCTTGATATCAACCGCCATGCCCTACAGTTGATCGGCAAGCCAAAAGCTAAAATCGTCGGCAGCATCTGCCATAAGACGGTCTGTCCAGCCGACGGAAATGCGTGTCCTGTCCTCGACTTGGGCCAGAGCGTGGATCAATCCGAGAGGGTCCTGCTCACGGCCGGCGGGGGGCAAGTCCCAATCCTTAAGAGTGTAACTCCAGCCATAAGGGACGGCCGCAAGGTTCTGGTAGAAACCTTTGTAAACATCAACAGCATCAAGGAAGCAGAAGCAGAAGCGTCTCGGGCGACGGAGGAGCTGAAGGAAGCGAAAAAGGCAGCTGAAACAGCCGCCCTGCAAGACCCCCTGACCAAGCTGCCCAACCGGCGTCTGTTTTATAACCGGCTTAACCTTTCCTTGCAAAGAGTTGAACGCCATAAGACCTATCTTTGCGCCGTGCTCTACCTGGACTTGGATGATTTCAATATCGTCAACGATAGCCTCGGACATGATGTGGGAGACGAACTACTTATGGAAGTCGCCAACCGACTGGAAGCCTGCTTGCGGCGCACCGACCTGGTCAGCCGGTTTCCCGGAGGAGAAGACCTGGTTGTGCGCCTGGGTGGCGACGAATTTGCCATCCTTCTCGACGATATCAGGGAGCCAATTGATGCCCTCCGCGTAGCTGATCGCATTGCGGAAAGGCTCCAGCAGCCTTTTCATTTGCGCGGTATGGAGCTGCTGGTTACTGCATGCATGGGCATTACAACCAGCGACAGGCGCTATGCTTCGCCGGAAGATATGCTGCGTGATGCAGACACCGCCATGAATCGGGCCAAAGCTGACGGTCGGGGCAAACGTGTGGTGTTTGACGAGACCATGCACCGCTGGGCGGTCGCGCGGTTGCATTTGGAGTCCGAGCTAAGGCAGGCGGTGGAAAGACGAGAGTTTGTCTTGTATTACCAGCCCATCGTCTCCCTGCGCGACAAGCGTATCGTGAGCTTTGAAGCTCTCCTGCGCTGGCGATCGCCGCAACGCGGCCTAGTACAACCGAATGTTTTCATATCTGTAGCCGAACAAATTGGACTCATCATTCCAATCGGCACCTGGGTGTTGAAGCAAGCCTGCATACAGTTGTGCCGCTGGCAGGAACATTTAAGCTACGAGCCGCCCCTGAGCGTGAGCGTTAATGTGTCGGCAAAGCAGTTCGCGGAGCCGGAGTTCGTGAACATCGTGAAACGGACGCTGCAGGAGACTGGAGTTGAGGCAAGGAACCTGTGTCTCGAGTTGACTGAGAGTGTGGCTATGGAGGAACCGGACCGCACCAGCAACATGCTTAAGGAGCTGCAGCATCTGGGCGTGCGCCTGAGCATAGACGATTTTGGCACCGGCTTTTCTTCACTAGACCACTTACACCGGCTCTCCTTCGACACTCTCAAGATCGACCGTCGTTTTGTCGCAGGAATGGTTGAGGACCAACGAAACCAGAAGATCGTCAATACGATCATCGGTCTGGGGCACACCCTGCAGATGAAAATCGTCGCCGAAGGAGCCGAGACCGTCGAGCAGCTTACCCTGCTTGATGCCATGGCCTGTGACTGCGTGCAAGGCTATATATTCTCTCGACCGCTCGAACCGGCAGAGCTTGAGGGTTGGATGTCAGGGTGCCTTTCCACTGCCAGTCTGCACACACAACGGCTGCTCGGCCCCAATAAGGAAGTCACCGCTACAACCGGCGGAAACAAGGCTGAAATTGGAAGCGCTTAACGGGAAACTGCAACAGGAAGCCATCGAACAAACCTGCCGGATGCTATGCGTTTTCGCGCCAAAGCATTGACCCGCCGCGCATCTCGCAGGGTTGGAGGAGGCGATGCTTCGGGCGAATTGAAACGCAGGGGGTTTACATCCTATGGGAAGACGACAAGAGCTACGATTACGCCTTGAGCTAACTGTCCGACTGTGGGGCGCAGACGTAAACGGCCAGCCTTTCGAGCAATATGCGACCACTGTTGATGTGACCAGAACAGGGGCGAGACTCAAAGGTATCCTGCATCCTATTCAGTGCGATTCCATAGTTGAAATGCAACACCGGGACAGCAAAGCGAAATTCCGCGTCCGGTGGATCGGAAAACCCAAGGCGAAGGATCAGATTGGACTAGAGCTGATCAAAAGGGAAAAGTTTGATTGGGGACGTTCAATACCAATCATCCCCGGAGACAGCTTCGTGATAAAGCCTGACGACGAGGAACATGATATCAAGTACTTGAAATGACCTGTCCTTCGCCAAAATTAAACGCGGCTTCGTTCCCGGCAAGAGAGTCCCGGAATTGCCGGCAAGGCTCCACGTATGGTTATGTCGGAATGCGGCAAGGCGGCGGAAAATCTGAGTATAGTTCGCAAGGCGAGCAGAGAACTTCGGTGATTCGGCAACAATCTCAAGCCACCACTCTCAGGCAGCGACATCGTAGCGATGATGCAGTCCGCCCAGACGGGATCGAGAAACAACTCGCTCCGATCCACGTCGCCTCTGGGCGGCACGCCGATGCGGTGTCTGCTTACCAAGGCCGAGATGCGTTCGATCCTCGTGGTAATAGCGCACATATTCGGCTAAAAGTCGTTTCAGGTGGAGCATGGGTGAGTTTTAGCAGAAATCGCAGTTTCTCGAAAGCGTTGTAAATTGCTGCTGGCAAAGCAGATCAATATTTTGGCGAAGCACAGCCGAAAATAGCTTGTACAATCTATATCAATTACACAAGAAAACAAAGCTTCCTGAAAGTACTGTTGGCTTGGCTTCCCCAGCTATTGTTTGCCGACCACCGGGTAAACCGCACCCACCACCTCCGTGGCGTGATTGATGCACAACCGAAACTTTTGCAACTGGCGTGAGTTCATCCTTATCAACACGACACGGAAATCGGCAGAAATACTTCGAAGGGGGATTCTGATGTTCAATTTTGTCGATGCGCTGTTCTCCTGTGGGCGCTCCACAGTGTTGGAAAGAGGACAATGAAGAAAGCCGCCTTGCTGCTGCTAGTGCTTGTTGCCTTGCCTTCAGTCGCTCAGACCATATTTAACGGTGCAGCGATTGCGAAGGTCTGAGACATGTTGAAGAAAACGGTACTTGCGTTGTTCGGTTTAGTTTTCGCGATGGCGCTAATCACTCCGCCGAAGGCAAATGCACAGGTGGTAGTCGGAGCGGGCGTGGCTCCGTTCGTTCCGCGTCCGGCATACGGGTATGTTATCGTTCAGCCGCGCCCATATGTATACGTGGCTCCGCCGTACGTGGCGTACGCACCGCGCTACGCTTACCCGCCTTACGTCTATTCGGATCGTGTTTTTGTTGATGGACGGGGGTACCTGAGACCCTATGCCTACCGACATGCAGGGCCGCGTGGGGGCGGGTGGCGGTGGAACGATCTGCGGCAGCAAATCCTGAATGGCTCCAAGACCAGCAGCATCGTTCCCAGAGGTATTGGGGTAACTGCGGCGGCCGCGCCGCGGTATTCCCGGGTCAGCGTTGAGCCCTCTATCAGATTCGCTCCTCGCCCGCTGCGGACAGGTACGCCCCCGTCCATATCCGAACGGAAACAGGCGGTAGTTCAACTGGCCTGCCAGAGCGGCGTTCCGCCTGCGATGGCCCTGTCCATTATTCATTGGGAGAGCGGCGGTGAGTTTGGACCAGTGAATCTGCGTGGGCTGGCCGACGAGATCGGCCCAGGACAGATTTTGCCACGCACCGCCGACGATTACAGCTTCGACCGGCGACGGCTGGCCACCGACTGGAATTACAGCGTGGCTTCGAGCCTGGTGATCATGCGCTCGTTGCTTGACCAATTCCCGCCTGAGCAAGCAATCTCAGCCTACAACGGCGGGCCGGGCTACGCCCTAAAATCGCCCGAGGTTCAGGCCAAAGTCCAGTCCTATACCAATCACGTCCTCTACCTCAGGAATCAATATGACAGCGTTCAATGCCCGAGAACTCTTTGAAATAGAAGTGTCGAACGGGGCACCACAGTGCGCTCCACTGCAGAATGGCGCCAAGGTCATCCAGACGGAAAACGACTATGACAAGGACGTGTTCACCGGTGACATCGGGATCGTGGGAAGTTGAAAACCCCATGGGCGCTTGCCGCCGATTGCGGGCGGATGACGGGCAAACCAGAAATTATGCCGATCCCCAAGTCCGTATGTGTCTTACGCCGAGGCAGCACTGCCTCAGTCTGGGCCTCACAAGCATTTAGTCCTTGAACGAGGTTCTGGGATTGCTGTTGACACCAGTGAGAAAGCAGAGTAGGATTAAAACTTGAGAGATCAACTACTATCCTCTTTCAGATCCTCTGAACTAAGTCAGCTCATCTGAAGTACTCCCTTCTTAGTCAGCCACATAGCCGGGAGGTCGACATGTTCGATTCCAAAGTATCCAAGCGCCCGAAGCCCAAGACTCTCGCAGGCCCGAAAAGCACGCTTCCAGAAACGACAGCCTTCTCCGTCTCGGTCCCATCCCAGGACCAGATCAGAGAACGGGCCTATCAGTTATACGAATGCCGCGGTGGTCAAGACGGCCAAGACCAGCAGGATTGGCTCACAGCCGAGCAGCAAATCCTCAACCAGCGCCGCTAGGGGAAGACCATCACCTCCAACTCGTGCTGCTAACAGGAACTGCCGGAGGGATACTCATGGACTGCTTGCAGTGCAACGATCTCACCCGAGTTTTTGAATTGAGGCTCACCGGGTACGTCGAAGCCCGCGCTGCCCCCTACTATCATGTTAGCACTGAACTTGCGGCCAAGAAGCAGGTGGATATGATGCGCGCCAGGGCCAACCTCGAGAAGCACCGGCGGGCATGCCGCCTCGCACTCAACCCGAAAGATCTCTAGTCCATATAGAAGGCTGGCCTCCATGTTTTCCACGTGTAGGATTGGTTGACTCCCGCACACCGGATGGTTCGTGGAATCCCTGGTAACTCAGACACTCGTCGTCCTTGTGATCCGGACGGCAGCCGATCCGCTGAAGAGTCGTCCTAGCCTGGCATTGCTGATTAGCGTATTAGCTGTGGTGACGATCGCCGCTGTGCTGCCATATACGATAGTTGGAAAACTTCTGCGGTTTACTCCGCTACCACTGTCGCTGTTAGGCGCCCTTGCGTTTATCGCCGTGACCTACCTGCTGCTTGTACAGGGCGTAAAGTCCTGGTTCTATCCATTCGGGTGGAGAAGCCGGTCATGGTAGGCTTGCTTCATAAGGACCCGGAATTTGCCGAGCGCTTCGCCGCCTACCTGCTTTCCCGGAACATTCGCATGGAAGCCGACCTGGTGGATCAGCTCTTCAATTCGAGTGAAAAACGCCTGGCTCGGCTTCTACTGCTGCTGGCCAACTTTGGCCAGGAATCCAAGCCGATACCGGTCATCGCGAAAATGAGCCAGGAAACGCTTGCCGAGATGATCGGCACCACGCGTTCGCGCGTCAGCTTTTTCATGAACCGGTTCAGGGACCTGGGCTTTATTGACTATAACGGGGGCGGCATGCACGTCCACAGCTCGCTCGTCAGCGTCGTGCTTCACGACTAATAGCCGGTGTGCTAGCCCGCTCACGCCGTCGAAGCTTTAGGATCAGGACTCTGCCGGCTGCTCCCTTTCGCACCTCGTCGAGACCTTTTCCCGATAGCGCTGAACGCAGCATTGCTTGCTGCTGCTGTTGACCGCTCCTCGGAAACCATCTTCTTTGACGCCCGAACCGTCTCGGCTTCTTTGGCGTTTGCCCATCCGATTCGCGGCCGTCTTTCACCTGTGTATGCCATGACCTGGGTCTCTCCCTTCAACCCGATTGCACGCCTGTATGCTTCGGGCAGCTTCATGGCGCGCCCTCATCTAGGTGCGCGATGTCTTATGCGAGCGAAGGTTAGCCGGTGCTTTGGGTTCAGTACTTCCAACGCGACGAAGAACATAATCAGGGTAGCCCCGTTTGCGACCACAGCCACGTTGAAAGAAACCGCGAACGGCAGGATCGAACTGAACACGCCAGCTACTGCGAGAAGTATCGGAATCCAGAGGAACCTGTCGTCCCGACCCACGTTAACGAGAACCGCAACGGCTCCCACCCAGACGGCAAGCAGCAGCACTACGAGTGTCCCATGCATT
>JBEKQR010000065.1:0-13870 GCA_049519515.1 Candidatus Korobacteraceae bacterium | reverse complement strand
GCAGATCCCTCGCGGGCTGAAGCCCGCTCGGGATATTGAAAATAAAGGGCCGTTACGGCGCGGCTGAAGCCGCGCCCCTTCAAAAATGATGGAGCATTCGAGTTTTTCCGCAGCCTGTTTAGCCGCTGTGTTAAACGGTTGCTGAAGAGGTTGCGAATTCCACAGCGCCTAAAGGCGCACTTCACGTCGACTGTTTTCCCACGCCTGGAAGGCGTGGGCTTCCACAATTCCGTCCTCAGTGCTTTTCAACCAGCTCGGGCGCTGTGCCCTCGCCGGGTGTCGGGCTGCTGTATTCGAGAACGAAGCGGCGGAAGGCTCCGGCGATTCCCCGCGGGCGGGGTCCGGACAAGTAGACGAGAGAGAAAGCGCGCGGAATGCGAAGCCCGGCGACGTGCGCCTTCTTCAGGCGGCCCAGCGGAAGCCTCTGGTCAACCGCCCAGCGCGAGACGAAGCCGATGCCGAGTCCGACTTCGACGCTGGAGATAATTGCTTCCGTAGAATCCAGTTGCATGATGACGTTGGAGAATGGCTTCTTCAGTCCCACCTGTTCCAGGGCCATCTCCAGCACACGCCGCGTGCCGGAGCCGTGCTCGCGCAGCAAAAGAGGGGCGTTCTTGACCTCTTCGAGCGTAACCTCGGATTCGTTCGCCCAGGGGTGATTGGCGGGGACAATCAGCACCAGCTCGTCGTCAAGGAAGGGCTCGGTCTTGACGTCGCGCCGCAACGCCGGCCCTTCGATCAAGCCGATATCGATCTTCTGGGCCAGCAGATGGTCGACGATCTCTTCCGTATTTCCGCTGATCACGGAGAGGCGCACGCGGGGATACTTCTGCTGGAAGCGCCCCAGCAGCCGGGGGAGCACATATTGAGCGATGGAAGTCGAAGCGCCCACGCGCAGGTCGCCAGCGTGTTCGCCGGCAGCCTCGGCTATCTCCTTGTCGGCCTTCTTCACGATCTCGGCGTTGGCAAGGGCGTGCTTGTAGAGGATTCGTCCGGCGGGGGTGAGGGCCACCTTGTTGCCGGTGCGGTCAAAAAGACGCACGGAGAGGGCGTTCTCCAGGGCCTTGACATGCAGAGTGATGGCCGGCTGCGTGAGGCCGAGTTGCTCAGCCGCACGATGAAAACTGAGCGTTTCCGCCACCGCGCGGAACACCCTCAGGCGAACATTTTCCATCTCTGCCATGGTCTGATCGGAGTGCCCACTGTTCAGCCCGCGAGCCCAACCCCGGTGCTCGTCAGCAACCCTAATTCAAATACCCGCCGCCCTGCTCTGTGCCTGCCTGCGGCGCCAGAGGCATGGCTCGAAATTACGCGCGAGTCCATGCGGAGCAAGCTAAGTCGTTGAATAACAATACACCAAAACCAGTTTTCCGGGAACCTGATGTTTTGTGCCATCAGCGGTGGGCAGCTATAGCCGGTTGCGGATGAATGTTTTTGCCTGGCGATGCTCCCACGTTCTCGATTCGCATGGCTTATCGCTGATTAGTAAAACTCCTGACGATTTGAACCGCTTATCGCCAATTAAACAAAAATGGGCGTTAAATCACTCGTTTCGCCCCACAGTGATCACCCTGTGACGGGATAGATATCACGGTCACGGTGGACGGGGTGCGTTACCTTTCATTAGACGCAAAGCGCTCATAAACCCATAAACTACTACGCGCCGACGTCCATGGTTTTGCGGGGGTGCTGGCTCCCAAGCCCGCCGCTCGCGAAGCTGCGAGGAGGAAACAAGCTAATGGCGGAATCAAAAGGCAACGGCAAGCCGAAAACAGAATTGCTGGATCAGCTGGAGAAAGGCCCTTGGCCCAGTTTCGTCAGGGAAATCAAGGCAGCCTGCGAATCCAGCGACAGCCCCAAAGACCTGCTTGGGCAGTTGGAACTGTCCTACCAGGAGAAGAAGGGCCACTGGAAACATGGTGGCCTGGTTGGAGTTTTGGGATACGGCGGCGGCGTGATCGGCCGCTACAGCGATGTCGGGGAACAGTTCCCGAAGGTCGCTCACTTCCACACCATGCGCGTTAACCAGCCCGCCGCATGGTTCTACACCAGCGAGGCCCTGCGCACGATTTGCGACATTTGGGAAAAGCGCGGGTCCGGTCTCACCAACATGCATGGCTCGACCGGCGATCTGGTTCTGCTGGGCACCACCACCGACCAGTTGGAACCCGCTTTCCAGGACCTGGCGCGCGCCGGCTTCGACCTGGGCGGTTCCGGTTCCGACATGCGTACGCCCTCCTGCTGCGTGGGCATGGCCCGCTGCGAGTGGGCGTGCTATGACACCATGAAGCTCTGCTACGACTTGACCATGAACTACCAGGACGAGTTGCACCGTCCGGCGTTCCCCTACAAGTTCAAGATCAAGTGCGCGGGCTGCGCCAACGACTGCGTGGCTTCCATCGCCCGCGCCGACATGTCCGTGATCGGCACCTGGAAAGACGAGATCCAGCAGGATGATGCCGAGGTTGCCAAGTACGCCGCCGGCGGAGTCAACATCCAGCGCGACATCTGCGACCGCTGCCCCACGCGTTGCATGGAGTGGGACGGCAAGAAGCTGAGCATTCACAACCAGGAGTGCGTGCACTGCATGCACTGCATCAACGTGATGCCCAAGGCGCTGCGTCCGGGCAAGGAACGCGGCGCGGCCATCCTCATCGGCTCCAAGGCGCCAATCGTTCAGGGCGCTCTGCTCTCCTCCGTGCTGGTGCCGTTCATTCCGGCGGAAGAGCTTGAAGATACCATCAAGGAACTTATCTCCCGCCTGTGGGAATTCTGGGATGAATATGGCAAGAACCGGGAACGCATCGGCGAGCTCATCCAGCGCGTTGGCATGCCCGCGTTTCTCGATGGCATCGGCCTGGACCCGGTGCCGGAAATGGTTTCCGCCCCCAGAGACAACCCGTTCGTCTTCTATCAGGCTGACAAGGAAGGTGAAAAATGACGACCCCAGCACAACCAAGACTTACCGATATTGGCCCGCCAGCCTATGACAAGTACCTGCCTCCGGTGGTCAAGAAGAATTACGGGAAGTGGAAGTATCACGAGAAAATGGGCCCCGGCGTTCTCTGCCATGTGGCCGAATCGGGCGACAAGCTGTACACCGTCCGCGCCGGCTCGCCGCGACTGCTCGCCATCCAGACGCTGCGCAAGTTTGCCGGCCTGGCCGACAAGTACTGCGGCGGTTTTCTGCGCTTCACCAGCCGCAACAACGTCGAGTTCCTGCTGACCGACGCCGCCAAGATCGAGCCCTTGAAGGCGGAGTTGACTCAGCTCGGCTATCCGGTCGGCGGCACCAACAATTCGATCAGCAATATTGTTCATACCCAGGGCTGGGTGCACTGCCACTCGGCTGCAACCGATGCCTCCGGCCTGGTGAAGTGCGTGATGGACTCGGTCTATAACCACTTCACGCACGAGGACCTTCCCGCCAAATTGCGCATCGCCGTCGCCTGCTGTCTGAACATGTGCGGCGCGGTGCACTGCTCCGACATCGCCATTCTGGGCGTGCATCGCATGCCGCCCAAGATTAACCATGCGAACTTGACCAAGATGTGCGAGATCCCGAGCCTGATCGCTTCCTGTCCCACCGGCGCGGTCCGTCCGGCAACGGTGGATGGCAAGCCTTCGGTCGAGGTCATCAACGAGCAGTGCATGTACTGCGGCAACTGCTTTACGGTTTGCCCGGCCATGACGATGAACGACCCCGAGCACGATGGACTTTCCATCTGGGTAGGCGGCAAGGTCAGCAACGCCAGGACGGCGCCGAAGTTTTCCAAACTGGCCGTGCCTTTTCTGCCTAACAATCCACCACGCTGGCCTGAGGTGACTCAGGCGGTAACGAAGATCGTCGATGTGTACGCCAACAACGCGCGCAAGTATGAGCGCCTGGGCGAATGGATCGAGCGCGTCGGTTGGGCGAAGTTCTTCCAACTGACCGGCTTCGAATTCACTCGCTACCACCTTGACGACTTCAGGCATGCCGGCCTGACCTATGCCCGGTCGGCGCAGATCCGCTACTGAGCTTTTTCGAGCGGCCCCGGCAAACGCCCTCGCGTTTGCCGGGGCACCAGCAGCGGCTGAGAACAACTGTCGAGTGGTGGAGAAGGCGCGGCAAAACCTCCGGTTGCCCGCGCAACGCCGTGTCTCCTGCTCTCCCCCAGCGGGGAGGAGCGGAAGCACGGCCGCCTCCTCCCAGCTCGAAGATTCAAACGCAAGCTTACTTGTATGCGCGAGGCAGGTTGATGGCCTTATTCAAGGAAGTCAAGAAACCAGTTATCAAGGCGGGCGGCGGTGGTCCCGGAGTCAGCTCGCTGCGGCCCCTGTATATCCCCAAGACGCCTCCCTGCGCCGGCGGCTGTCCCAACGGCAATGAGATTCGCGAACTTCTGGTAATCATTGCCCAGGCCGAGGCGTACGGCCGCACTAACGACCAGGCATTCGAACTGGTCTGGAAACGGCTCGCCGAGCGCAATCCCTTCCCGGCGGTCTGCGGCCGGGTCTGCCCGCATCCCTGCGAGGAGGCCTGCAATCGCCAAGCCAAGGAAGGCCCGGTCGCGGTCAACGCGGTGGAGCGGTTCATCGGCGACTACGGAATCTCCAAAAAGCTGCAGCTTTCACGGCTCAACAATGAAACCCACAGCGAAAAGGTAGCCGTGGTGGGCGCCGGCCCGGCGGGACTTTCCGGCGCCTATCAGTTGGCGCGCCGCGGTTACCCGGTCACCGTCTTCGAGGCCTTTCCCAAGCCGGGAGGCATGTTGCGCTACGGCATCCCCAAGTATCGCCTGCCCCGTGAAGTGCTGGACGCGGAAATCCAGCGCATCCTGGACCTGGGCGTCGAGCTGAAGTGTGGATGCGTGATTGGCAAAGACGTATCGCTGGAGAAACTCCGCCAGGATTACCAGGCGGTGTTCGTCGGCATCGGCGCGCAGAAGGGCATCAAGCTCAGAGTGCCCGGCGAAGAGGCGCCCAATGTCTTCAGCGGCACCGATTTCCTCAATGCGGTAAACGGCGGCACGCCGCCACAGGTGGGCGGCAAAGTGATCGTCATCGGCGGCGGAGACACCGCCATTGACGCCGCCCGCGTGAGCAAGCGGCTGGGCGCCGAAGTCACGCTTCTTTATCGCCGCACCCGGGCGGAGATGCCGGCGGTCAAGTCCGAGATCGAGGGCGCCCTGGAAGAGGGCGTGAAGATCGAGTTCCTGGCAGCGCCGGTCGAGGTGCTGCAGCGCGACGGGCGCGCGGTGGGCATGCGCTGCATCCGCATGCAGCTCGGCGAGCCCGATTCCTCCGGGCGACCGCGGCCGGTGCCTCAGCCGGGCAGTGAATTTGAAATCGAGGCCACTAGCATTATCCCGGCCATCAGCCAGGAACCGGAGTTCAAGGGATTCGAGAATCTCCATTCCGGCAAGGACTGGATCAAGGCCGACGGTTTTGGCGGTACCGCCGTCGAGGGCGTATTCGCCGGCGGCGACGACCTCGAACTGGGACTGGTTACCATTGCCATTGCCCAGGGACGCTACGCGGCCGAAGCCATCGACGCGCGCTTCCGCGGCACCAAGGCGGAGAAGCCCATCCTGCCGCCGGTGATTGCCAAAGAGAAAATCAAGCTCGACTGGTACAAGCCGGCGGAGCGCCATGAGCGCGCCCAGGTAGCGGTGGCCGAGCGCGGGGCCGACACCGAAGTCGAGCTTGGACTGAGTGAAGCCGACGTGGTGGACGAGGCCAAGCGTTGCATGTCCTGCGGCATGTGCATGGACTGCGAAACCTGCTGGATGTACTGCACCCCCAACTGCTTTGTCAAATTGCCGAAAGGCGAACATTACAAGGTGAAACTCGAGTTGTGCGACGGCTGTAAGAAGTGCGCCGACGTTTGCCCGTGTGGCTATATAGAAATGACTTAATGAATTAAAAAGCGAGGTGGAGACAAGTGCCTATATTCGAAGTGAACGGACGTCAGTACCAGGTGGACGAGGACGGCTTCCTGGAAAACCCTGAGATTTGGAGCAAAGACGTGGCCCTGGATTTCGCTACCAGCGAAGGAGTCGCGGAGCTGACCGAAGCCCACTGGAAAGTCATCAACATGCTGCGCAACCACTATTTGCAGTTCGGAATTGCGCCCATGATCCGCAAGCTGTGCAAGGAGACCGGGTTCAAGCTGAACGAGATTTACCAGTTGTTTCCGTCCGGACCCGCCAAGGGAGCGTGCAAGCTGGCGGGCCTGCCGAAACCGACAGGTTGCGTGTAATTCACGACCCCAGCCACGGCAAAAGCGGCCGTCGCTGGGGACCCTGGGAGGGGCCGATGCGCGCGCGCGCAGCAATTCTGGATGCGTGGTTCGAAAAGACCATTCAAATCTACCCGGAGCAAACCCGCAAGTCGGTTTCCCGTGGCCTGGAGCAGTTTCGCAACCCGGTGGGATTCACCGTGCGCGAATCGCTGGCCAGGCTGCTGGAAGAGCTGGCGGGAGAGATGGATGCCGTGCGCGCGTCAGAAGCGCTGGAAAAACTTATTCGCCTGCGGGCGGTTCAGGACTGCACGCCGGCCGAGGCGGTTTGTTTTGTTTTTCTGCTGCGCCAGATCATGGGCGAGCTCGGGGGCGGCGACCAGTTCCCGGATTTCGAGCGCCGCCTCGATGAACTGGCGCTGATGGCCTTTGATCAATACGTCAAGTGCCGGGAAGACCTGGCCTTGATTCGCATCAACGAAGCCCGGCGGGCGCTTAGCATCCGCCAGCTCAAGAGGGACGACCTGTGAACGCGGTCTATGCATTGCTGGCGGTTGCGGCGCTGAGTTGCGTTGGCATTCTGGTGGGCGCCTCCGCCGAGGCGCGCGCCCCGGTGGCGGTCGTTGTCCCATACGCCGCGTGCGCCATTTTTCTGGTTGGTATTTTGGCGCGCGTGTGGCGCTGGGCGGCGACCCCCGTGCCCTTCCGCATTCCCACTACCTGCGGCCAGCAGAAATCGCTCGGCTGGATCAAGCCGGCAACGCTCGACAATCCCGCCACCGGAGCGGCGGCGGCGGCGCGGATGGCGCTGGAGGTCTTGCTGTTTCGCTCGCTGTTCCGCAACACCCGTTGCCGGATCGGCGAAGGCAAAGCCACCTTCGGCGAGAACAAGTATCTCTGGCTGGCGGCCATGGGATTTCATTGGTCGCTGCTGGTGATCCTGCTGCGCCATCTGCGGCTGCTGATCGAGCCGGTGCCCGGCTTTGTCATGGCCATCGAGCGCATTGACGGCCTGTTCCAGATCGGCCATCCGGTGATGTATGGCTCGGACGTGATCCTGGTGGCGGCGCTGCTGTATCTGCTGGTGCGCCGGTTCCGCGAGCCGCTGGTCCGCTATATTTCCCTGTTCACCGATTACTTTGCCCTGTTTCTGCTGCTCGGCATTGCCCTCTCCGGCGTGCTGATGCGCCACCTGGTCCGGGCGGACGTCGCCGGCCTGAAGCAATTCGCTCTCGGACTGGTCACCTTCCACCCGGTTGCGCCCCCGGCGTTGAGCCCAGTTTTTCTGGTTCACCTGCTGCTGGTCAGCACGCTGGCGGCCTATTTCCCGTTCAGCAAGCTGGTGCACATGGGCGGAGTGTTTCTGAGCCCAACGCGCAACCTTGCCAACAACAACCGCAGCCAGCGTCACATCAACCCCTGGAACTACCCCGTCAAGACCCACTCCTACCTGGAATGGGAAGAGGAATTCCGGGACAAGATCAAAGCGGCAGGGTTGCCGCTCGAGGTCGAGGCCGAGCATGGCGGAAAAACTACACCAGATTGAACAGAAAGCTCCGCGGGGTGACTGGCGCGATCCGCACGTCGAGTTCCGCAAGGGAGTGATGTGCTACAGCGCGCTGCCGAAGGACCTGACATACCTCGGCCTGCCCAATCCGCGCGAGTGGCAGCCGATGGATGCCGACTGGAAGCTCCCGCCCGATTGGAAGCGCATCATTCTGGACGGCATGAAGGAGCGGCTGAACAAGTTCCGCTCCTTCCGCCTGTTCATGGATATCTGCGTGCGCTGCGGGGCTTGCGCCGACAAGTGCCACTTCTACATCGGCTCGGGCGACCCCAAGAACATGCCGGTGCTGCGCGCCGAACTGATGCGCTCCATATACCGGCGCTACTTCACCCTGACCGGCAAACTCTTCGGCTCGCTGGCGGGCGGGCGCGAGCTGACCGAAGACGTCATCAAAGAGTGGTTCTATTACTTCTACCAGTGCACCGAATGCCGGCGCTGCTCGGTCTTCTGCCCCTACGGAATCGACACGGCCGAGATCACCATGATGGGCCGCGAGCTGCTGAACCTGCTCGGTTGCAACATCAACTGGGTAACCGGGCCGGTGGCCAACTGCTTCCGCATGGGCAACCACCTCGGCATCCAGCCCCACGGCTTCAAGGACAGCATCGACTTCGCCGCCGACGAGCTGCAAGAGATCACCGGCCTGCCCATAGAGGTTCCGATCAACCGCAAGGGCGCGGAGATCCTCTTCATCATGCCTTCGGCCGACTACTTCGGCACGCCGCACTACTACACCTTGCTCGGCTACATGATGATCTTCCACGAGATCGGCCTGGACTATACGGTCAGCGCCTTTGCCTCCGAAGGCGGCAACTTCGGGCTCTTCACCTCGCACGAGATGATGAAGCGCCTGAACGCCAAGGTCTACGAGGAAGCGAAGCGACTCAAAGTCAAATGGATTCTGGGTGGCGAGTGCGGACACATGTGGCGGGTGCTGCACCAGTACATGGATACCATGAACGGACCGGCGGATTTCCTGGAGATGCCGGTTTCGCCGTTGACCGGCACTCGCTTCGAGAACGCCAAGGCTACCAGGATGGTGCACATCGCCGAGTTCACCGCCGATTTGCTCTACCATGGCAAGCTCAAGCTCGATCCCAGCCGCAACGATAACTGGAAGGTGACCTATCACGATTCCTGCAATCCGGCGCGCGCCATGGGCCTGCTGGAAGAGCCGCGCTACATCATTAAGAAGTCGTGCAATCACTTCTACGAGATGCCGGAGAACACCATCCGCGAGCAGACCTTCTGCTGCGGCAGCGGCTCCGGCCTGGGCACCGACGAGAACCTGGAGATGCGCTTGCGCGGCGGATTCCCCCGCGCCAATGCCGTCAGGTACGTGAAGGAAAAGCATGGCGTGAATATGCTGGCCTGCATGTGCGCCATCGACAAGGCTACGCTGCCTTCGCTGATGGATTACTGGGTGAAGGGCGTTGAAGTTGCCGGCGTGCACGAGTTGCTGGGCAACGCGCTGGTGATGAAGGACGAAAAACGCACCACCGACCTGCGCGGCGAGCCGCTTCCTGTCCCGGCAAGCCCAAAAACGGGGCTTGCCGGGAGCCCTGAAAGCGCCCTCCCGGCAGCAGGCGAAGCCACCCCGGCGAATGCCAAAGCAGCATCCGCCGGAGACCCCGGAGCGGAGGTGACCCATGCGTGAGCGAGTGCTGATCGCGGGCGGAGTGGGGCTGTTCCTGATCCTGTTTACCTATCCCTTCTGGCATGCCGCGGCCTTGGGAACGCAGGCCCAGCAGCCGGTGTTGAAGCTGCCGGCGAATGCCAAGGAGTGCGTCGCCCCCATCGCCGAGATGCGGGCCTCGCACATGCGCCTGCTGATCGCGTGGCGCGAAGGCGTGGTGCGCGATGGCGTCCGCCGCGTGCACGCCTTCAACGGTAAAGACTATGACGCCAGCCTGAACAAGACCTGCCTGAGTCAATGCCACACCGACCGGGCGGCGTTCTGCGACCGTTGTCATAACTACTCCGGCGTTTCCAGTCTCTACTGCTGGGATTGTCACAAGCAGTCGCAGCAGTTGGTCGCGGCCAGGGGGAACCAATGAAGATGACACGCAAAGACTTCCTCCGGCTGTCGGGCCTGGGACTGCTGGCCCTGGCAAGCAAAAAGGCAGTGCGCGCCGTGGGCGAAGCGGCGGCGCCGGTGGCCGCGGCCGTGGGCAAGAAGGTCCGCTGGGGCATGGCGATCGATCTCAAGAAATGGCGCGAGCAGGGGGGCGCGGAGCGTTGTATTGCCGCCTGCAATGCGGCGCACAACATTCCGCAGATTCCCGATCCTGGCCGCCAGGTGCGATGGATCTGGGACGAGCCCTTCGAGAAGGTATTCCCGTCCGAGGAGTCGGAATACGTGCGCGGCATCTACGCGGGCAGCGTAACTCCGGTCATGTGCAACCACTGCGAGAGTCCCGCCTGCGTGCGCGTCTGCCCGACGGGCGCCACCTGGAAGCGGGAACAGGACGGCATCGTCATGATGGACTGGCACCGCTGCATCGGTTGCAAGTACTGCGTGGTGGCCTGCCCGTATGGCGCGCGCAGCTTCAACTTCTTTGACCCGGCGCCTTACGTCAAGCAGATCAACCCCGATTTCCCCACCCGCTCGAAAGGGGTGGTGGAGAAGTGCAACTTCTGCGCCGAGCGCCTGGCCGAGGGCAAGCAGCCGGCGTGCGTCGAGGCTTCTCCCAACAAGGCCATGGTTTTCGGCAACCTGGCCGATCCGAATTCGGAAGTTCGGCAGCTGCTCGGCTCGCGTTTCAGCATCCGGCGGAAACCCGAGTTAGGCACGCAGCCCAACGTCTTTTATATCGTGTGAGGGTCTGACGATGTTCATGTTCGAGAAAGCGCTGGTCGGCAGCCGGAGATACTGGGTCTGGGTCGGCTCCCTCCTGGTGCTCGTCTGCGCCGGCCTTCTGGCCTATCTGCGGCAGGCGACGGTAGGGTTGGGGATCACCGGGCTGAATCATGACGTCGTGTGGGGCCTGTATATCGCCCAATTCGTTTTCTTTGTGGGCCTGGGCGCTTCCGCCGTGGTAGTCGTTCTGCCCTATTACCTCCACGACTGGAAGGCCTTTGGCAAGACCACGGTGCTGGGCGAGATTCTCGGCATGTGCTCGGTGATAGTGGCCATGCTGTTCATCCTGGCGAGTATGGGCCAGCCAACCCGGGTGCTGAACGTCCTCTTCTACCCGCATCCCAATTCGCTGATTTTCTGGGACATCCTGGTGCTCAACGGCTACGTGCTGCTCAACGTCATCATCACCGTGACGCTGGTAAGCGCCAAACATGAGGGCGTGCCGCCGCCGAAGTGGATCAAGCCGGTCATCATCCTCTCGATTCCCTGGGCCATCAGCATTCACACCGTCACCGCCTTCATATTCGCCGGCCTTTCCGGGCGGCCGTTCTGGATGAGCCCGATGCTGGCGCCGCGCTTCCTGGTTTCAGCCTTTTCCACCGGACCGGCATTGCTGATCATCGTGATGCTCGTCCTGCGCAAGCTGAAGGTCTTTGACGCCGCGGCCGAAGTCGTCAACAAGCTCTCGCTGATTCTCACCTATTGCATGCTCATCAACGTGTTCTTCGTGTTGATGGAGCTGTTCACGGCGTTCTACAGCCGCATCCCCGAGCACGTGGAGCACTTTCAGTTGCTCTTCTTCGGGCTTGAGGGCAATCACCAGCTGGTGCCCGTGATGTGGGTGTCGGTGCTGTTTTCCCTCGCGGCCCTGGTTTTGCTGCTGGTGCCGCGATGGCGGACAGATAGGCGTTTGCTGCCGCTGGCTTGTGTCCTGGTCTTTGTTTCGCTCTGGCTGGACAAGGGATTTGCGCTGCTGCTGGGCGGCTTCGTGCCCTCGCCGCTGGGCGAGGCTACCCGCTACAGCCCCACCATGCCGGAGTGGACGGTCGCCGTGGGTATCTGGGCCCTGGGCGCATTGATGATCACCGTGCTTTACAAGATCACGATATCCGTGCAGGAGGAGGCGTAGCCCGCCAGGGTGATGCATCCCCGGGTCTTAGGGTCTTACGATCCAGCAAACGCGACTTAGGCGTTTGCCGCGGGCTCCGCGCTCAGCGAGAAAGAGATTGACAGGTACTAAGCGATTTTTGGATGTAGTTAAGGTGTTTTGGGAGGTCGGCTAGGTAAGCTCCGGATTGAGAAGGTCGGGGAAACACTATAGATTCCTTCCAAGCTCGGAGATAAGAAAGAAAAAACAGCTCACGGGACCGCTATTTGGGGCTGTACCGGTATTTGGTCTTATTACGCGCTGGTTTGAGCGCGGTGGTAGCTGTTCAATTTCTTCAGTGCTTCCAAAGAGGTGATTCATGGCTATTGATACTGCTGTAAAGGCCGCAGCGGCGCCGCAAAGGGCAGTCGCTCCGCCGGCAGCCCCGGCGTCGCGATTTAACGAAGACTGGCTGTCGCTGTGCCTTGGCCTATTTGTTTTCGTACTTTCACTGACGCTCCTGTTCGGCATGGATTTGCTTGGCTGGAGCATAACCACATCGGTCTGGACGGATATCGGAAAGGCTCTCAATCCGGCCTCTAAGGCTTACGCAGGCCTTCCTGCCGCCGCTTCCCTCATTGGCACCTACGTTTTCATGCTGGTGATTCTGCTGGTAGGCATAAAGCGTCTGGGAGGGAATGTTAAGAAGTTTGCTGGCGGATTCACCGTGGTTTTTGCCCTCAGCTATGCTTGCTGGATCCTGGGCAGTTGGGCCTATATCGCGGCCACCCCGAACCAGCGGGCCGGCTTTAAGGTTCCCTGGTCCCTGAACCTGACCAACGAGTCCGGCTTCATCATCGCCCTGCTCGTCGGCCTGTTCATCGGCAACTTCCTGCCCGGCGTGGCGGAGAAGATAAAGGAAGCGATCCGCCCCGAACTGTACATCAAGACCGCGATCGTGATCCTGGGCGGATTCCTGGGCATCGCCGCCCTGAACCAGCGGCAACTGGCGACCTCTATGATGTTCCGCGGCATTTGCGCCATCGTTGAGGCCTACCTGATCTACTGGCCGCTGGTGTACTTCATCTCGCGCAAATACTTCAAGTTCAACCGCGAGTGGGCTGCGCCCCTGGCGTCTGGTATTTCCATCTGCGGTGTTTCGGCGGCCATCGCCACCGGCGGCGCCATCCGCGCCCGTCCAGTGGTTCCCATCATGGTCTCCTCGCTGGTGGTGATCTTCTCCGTAGTGGAACTGCTGATCCTGCCGTTCGCGGCTCAGCACTTCCTGGCGGGACAGCCACTGGTAGCCGGCGCCTGGATGGGCCTGGCAGTCAAGACAGACGGTGCGGCAGTGGCTAGCGGCGCTATCGCCGACGCCCTGATAAGAGCCAAGGCGTCGACAGCAGGCGTCAACTGGCAGCCCGGCTGGATCATGGGCACCGCCACCACGGTCAAGGTGTTCATCGACATCTTCATCGGCGTGTGGGCATTCGTGCTGGCCTGGGTATGGTCGGCCAAGTTCGAGCGCAAAGCCGGGGGCAACGGCGTAAGTGCGGTAGAGATCTGGCAGCGCTTCCCCAAGTTCGTGCTTGGTTATGTCGCCACCTTCTTTTTGACTCTGTTCGTCGGATTGGCGGTGCCTGGCGCGCTTGCCAAGGTGAATGCGGCCATGGGAGAGGCAAACATCTTCCGTGTGATCTTCTTCGTCCTGACGTTCTTCAGCATTGGCGTCATGTCCAACTTCCGCAAGCTGTGGGAAGAGGGCATTGGCAAGCTGGCGGCCGTCTATGTGCTCTGCCTGTTTGGCTACATCATCTGGATCGGCCTGGGCATTTCCTGGATCTTCTTCCATGGAATGACACCGCCGCTAATGAAGTGAGGTGAATTATGGCAACTCCGACTAAAGCTCCGCAGCCGCGCTTCGCTGAAGAAATTAAGAAGATGGAGTACGAACCCATCGACAGCGTGGAAAAAAAGTTGATCTGGTACACATTCTTCACCGGCGTAGTTCTGCTGGTCGTCCTGGTGGTGATTACGCATATGTAACGCCGCCCGGCTTTAACTGACAGGGTTCCCCAACAAGCGCCGAGGCTGTGCTTGTTGGGGCAGGCCCTCAACCACCGCACCTTCAGT
>JBEKQR010000064.1:0-13925 GCA_049519515.1 Candidatus Korobacteraceae bacterium | reverse complement strand
GGAGCTGCGGAAGATCGAACCCATAGTGGCGCAGACTTTCGCCGAGGCCGACCGCGTGCTAACTCCGCTGCTGGGCAAGCCGCTCACCGAGTTCATCTTTGTTGACGGCAACGATGCCGCGGCGGTCGCCAAGGCGGAAGAAGATCTGCGTCAGACCGCCATCACCCAGCCGGCCGTCATCGCCACCGATCTTGCCCTGACGCGCCTGATGGCCGCCTACGGCATCGAGCCCGACATGGCAATGGGCCATAGCGTGGGCGAATACGGAGCGTTGGCGGCGGCCGGCGCCCTTCCTTTTGTGGACGCCATGGAGGCGGTCAGCGCCCGTGGGCGCGAGATGACGCGCGTGGCATTCGAAGACAATGGCCGGATGGCGGCAGTCTTCGCGCCGCTGGAGGAAATCGACAGGATACTGAAGACGGTAGACGGATATGTGGCCACCGCCAATGTCAACAGTTACAGTCAGGCGGTCATCGGCGGCGGCAGCAAGGCAGTCGAGCAAGCAATTGAAGCTTTCCTGAAGGCAGGCTACAACGCCGTGCCATTGCAGGTCAGCCACGCTTTCCACACCCCGATTGTGGCCCCGGCCAGTGAGCCATTTCGCCGGATGCTGGAGCGCCTGCGCTTGCAATCGCCGCAGCTGCCGATCATCTCGAACATAGATGGCGAGTTTTATCCCACCGGAGTGGACGTGCCGACGATGCTGGACATGCTGGCGAAGCAGATCGCTTCTCCCGTGCAATTTGTCAAAGGCCTGCTCAAACTCTACGAGGCCGGCGCGCGCATCTTCGTCGAAATGGGGCCCAAGAAGGCCTTGCAGGGATTTGCCGACGATGTGCTTGGCTCACGCGAAGACGTGGTAGCGCTGTTTACGAACCATCCGAAGCTCGGCGATCTGGTGGCCTTCAACCAGGCGCTGTGCGGTCTATATGCGGCTGGACTGGGCCGCGGGATCGCCGAAGTTTCCACCATCCAGCCCGGGCTCAAGCCGGCAGTGTCTGCGCCCGCTGCTTCCGTTCCGGTTCTGTACGCGGCGGCGGAAGCTCCCGCGCCTGTGGCCGCAACCAGCCAGCCGGCGGCGAGAGCCGACGGTGGCAATGGCTACGGCGAGCTGGGCCGCATGTTTGCCGAGGTTCTGGAGCGTGGCCTGAAGCTGAAGGGCGGCTACAGTGGCGCCGCGCCAAGCGGCCTTCCCGTGACCATCACCGGAGCGGGCGTGGGACTGCCGGGAACCGAGCGCATCTTCGACGATGCCAACGTCAGCCGCATTCTGCGGGGCGAAAGTTTCATTGACGCCGTTCCCACCCGGCTGCGCCGCGCCCAACTAGAAAAGAACGTGACCCGGCTGGTGAAGAGCGAGAGCGGCGACGGCTCGTTCCAGGCGATCACCAGTGTCTCGGACGTGATCAGGCTGGCGGGCCGGGGCGGCGCCTTCGAGTTGGACAAGGAGTTCGGCGTTCCCAGTGAACGCGTTGCCGCCATGGACCAGACTACCCGCCTGGCGCTGGCCGCCGGGCTTGAGGCGTTGCGCGATGCCGGCATTCCGCTGATCCTGCAATACAAGACCACCAGCAAAGGCACGCAGTTGCCGGATCGGTGGCTGTTGCCGGAATCAATGCGCGACGATACCGGCATAATCTTCGGCTCCGCCTTCCCCGGTCACAATGCCCTGGCCGAGGAAGCGAAGCGCTTCTACGAAGACCAGGCGCGCCATCAAGAATTGGCCACGCTGGAAAGCTTGCGCGCCCGGGCAGAGGGAGCGAATGGCGTCGGGCTGGAAATAGATCGGCGCATCGAAGAGTTGCGCGCTGCCATTGCCGAGAACCCATTCATCTTCGACCGGCGGTTCACGCTCAGGGTTCTGCCCATGGGGCACTCGCAACTGGCAGAGTTCATCGGCGCTCGCGGCCCCAACACCCAGATCAACTGCGCCTGCGCCAGCACCGCACAAGGCCTGGCGATTGCCGAGGACTGGATCCGCGCCGGACGGTGCCGGCGCGTCATCGTGGTGTCGGCGGACGATGTCACCTCCGACCACCTGATGGGATGGCTCGGCACCGGCTTCCTGGCCACCGGCGCAGCCGCCACCGACGATGTGCTTGAAGAGGCGGCGCTGCCTTTCGACCGCCGCCGCCACGGCCTGATTCTGGGCATGGGCGCTGCCGGCCTGGTGGTCGAGAGCGCCGACGCCGTGCGCGAGCGCGGCATCAGGCCCATCTGCGAGGTGTTGGGCACGGTTACCGCCAACAGCGCCTTCCACGCCACCCGTCTGGATGTGCAGCACATCGGCGGGTTGATGGAAAAGCTGATGGCCCAGGCCGAAGCCAGCGCCGGCATCTCACGCCGCGAGATTGCGCCGCAGACGATTTTTGTCTCTCACGAAACCTACACCCCGGCGCGCGGCGGCAGCGCTTCGGCGGAGATCAATGCTTTGCGCCGCGCCTTTGGCCCCGAGGCCGGCCGCATCATAATCACCAACACCAAGGGATTCACCGGCCACGCCATGGGCACCGGCATTGAAGAGGTGGTGGCCGTCAAGGCGCTGGAAACCGGATGCGTGCCGCCGGTACCCAACTTCAAGGAAGTCGATCCAGAGTTGGGTTCGTTGAACCTGTCGAAGGGCGGCGCCTATCCGGTTGAATACGCGCTGCGGCTGGCGGCCGGTTTCGGCTCGCAGATAGCCCTGGCGCTTTTCCGCTGGGTGAAGAGCAAGGACGGGGCGCGTACCCGCCCGAATGCTTTGGGCTACGCCAGTCGCATTGCCGATGCCGCTACCTGGAACGCCTGGCTGGAGCGCATGGCCGGCGCTCCGGCGCCGGAGCTGGAAGTGGTGCAGCGCACTCTGCGCGTGCGCGATCAGCGCACGGCCGCAAGGGCCGCCGCTGCCGAAGCTGCTCAGCCGGCGCGGGCAGTGGCAGCGCCGGTTGCGCCCCCCGCGCCTAAGCCGATCGTTGAGTCCAAGCCCGTGCCAAGCCTGACGTTCAGCGCGGCGGCTTCCGCCGGCGCGGCAGCGGTGGGTACAGGCGCAGCAGCCGTGGTCGCGGTGCCTCCGCCTCCTGCTCCGCCAAAGCCTGCCGTGGCGAGCGACCCTGTAAAGGAGCGCATCCTGACGCTCGTAGTGGACAAGACCGGATATCCCAAAGACATGCTGGACATGGACCTGGATCTGGAAGCCGATCTCGGGGTTGACACGGTCAAGCAGGCGGAGCTGTTCGCCGCCATCCGCGAGGTGTATGAGATTCCGCGCGATCAGAACCTGAAGCTGCGTAATTTCCCCACCCTGCGGCACGTCATTGGCTTTGTGTACGACAAGCGTCCTGACCTGGCCGCAGCCAAAGCGAAAGTAGCGCCGGTCCAGGCAGAGGTCGCTGCCGCGGCTCCGGCCGCTGTCGCTGCTCCGGCCCCGGCGGCTGTCGCCGCAGTCGCCGCTGATCCGGTGCGGGAGCGCATTCTCGCCCTGGTCGTGGAAAAGACCGGCTATCCGCAAGACATGCTGGATTTGGAACTCGATCTGGAGGCCGATCTTGGCATTGACACCGTCAAGCAGGCAGAGCTGTTCGCAGCCATTCGCGGACTGTGGAACATCCCGCGCGATGAAAGTCTGAAGCTGCGTGACTTCCCAACGCTGAAGCACGTCATCGGTTTTGTGTATAGCAAGCGGCCAGATTTGGCCGTGGCGGCGCCGGCGAAACCAGAGGTCAGCGTCGCTGCCCCGGCTGCGGCTGCTCCGGCCATGGCGGCGGTTGCCGCAATCGCAGACGATCCGGTGCAGGAAGCCATCCTCGCACTGGTAGTCGAGAAGACCGGCTATCCCAAGGACATGCTGGACCTCGACCTTGACCTGGAAGCCGATCTCGGAGTCGATACCGTCAAGCAGGCGGAGTTGTTTGCGGCCATCCGCGGGCTCTACAAAATCCCGCGTGATGAGGCGCTTAAGCTGCGCGATTTCCCCACATTAAGGCATGTCATCAAGTTCGCGCATGACAAACTAGCCGCCTTCACCACGGCAAACGCAGAACCAGCGCCTGCCGGTTCCCAGGGCGAGGCTTTGGCTGCTGGCGCCTCCGCGCCCGCAAGAAAGCTGGAGCCGGTCGTGGTGCTGCCTCCGCCGAAACCGGCGCTCGCCTCGCTGGATGCGGCCAACTCCGTTCCGCGGCGCGTGCCCGTGCCCGTATTACGCCCGCCGCTGGCCATTTGCAAGCCGACGGGTGTCACGCTGGGCGCTGGTTCCCGCGTAGTCCTCATGCCGGACAAGGCCGACGTGGCCGACGCGCTCACCGAGCAACTGCAAATGCTGGGGGTGGAAGTTTTGCGCGTGGCGGACTCATCCGAAACGGACAGCTTGGCCCACCAGCTCAAGACGTGGCTGGCCGCCGGTCCCGTACAGGGCGTCTACTGGCTGCCGTCGCTGGACAACGAAGGCAGCCTCAACGACATGGATCTGGCGGGCTGGAAGGAAGCTCTGCGGGTGCGGGTCAAGGCCCTGTATCAAACCATGCGCCTGCTGTACGAACAGATTGCGGTGCCGGGCACCTTCCTGGTCTCGGCCACGCGGCTGGGAGGACAACACGGATACGATGAAGCCGGAGCGCTGGCGCCTCTGGGCGGCGCGGTCGTGGGCTTCAGCAAGACGTATAAGCGCGAGCGTCCCGAGGCGCTCGCCAAGGCAGTCGATTTCCAGGCTGAAGCAGAAGCACCGGCAATTGCCGAACTCCTCATCCAGGAAACCCTGCGCGATCCGGGCGCGGTCGAGATCGGTTATAAGCAAGAGCAGCGTTGGACGGTGGGCCTGGAGGAGCGGCCCGCCATCGACGGCCAGCCCGGCCTGACGCTGGATAAGCAGACGGTCTTTGTGATCACCGGGGCGGCGGGAGGCATCGTCTCCGCCATCACCGAGGACCTGGCCATCGCATCCGGCGGCACCTTCTATCTGCTGGATATTGTGCCGGAGCCCGATGCCAACAATCCCGACCTCCAGCGCTTCGCGAGCGACAAGGAAGGACTGAAGCGCGACCTGATCGCGCGCATCCAGGGGCGCGGCGAGCGGGCCACGCCGGCCATGATCGAAAAAGAGCTGGCCGCGCTGGAGCGGGCGCAGGCGGCGCAGAAGGCAATCGACACGGTGCGGGCCGCCGGCGGCACCCCGCACTACTTCAGCGTCAATCTCACCAACGCGGAGGCGGTGGCCGGCGTCATCAACCGGGTGCGCGAGCGCAGCGGACGCATCGACGTCCTGCTGCACGCCGCCGGCATGGAGCGCAGCCACTTCCTCCCCGACAAGGACCCGCGCGAGTTCGACTTGGTCTTCGACGTGAAGAGCGATGGCTGGTTCAACCTGCTGCGGGCCATCGGCGACATGCCCCTGGGCGCCACCGTGGTCTTCAGCTCTATTGCCGGCCGCTTCGGCAACGGGGGACAGGCGGATTACAGCTCCGCCAACGACCTGCTCTGCAAGATCACCTCGAACTTCCGCAGCAGCCGGCCGGCGACGCGCGGCATCGCCATCGACTGGACCGCCTGGGGCGGCATCGGCATGGCCACTCGCGGTTCCATTCCGAAGATGATGGAGCTGGCCGGCATCGACATGCTGGCGCCGGAGGCGGGCGTTCCTTTGATCCGCCGCGAACTGACGGCGGGAGCGACCCGCGGCGAAATTGTCGTCGCCCAGCGGCTTGGCATCCTGCTCAAGGAATTCGACGACCACGGCGGGCTGGATGTCGCCGCCGTGGAGGCTTCCGGCGAGTATGCGCTGGCCGCGCAAGGGCCGATGATCGGCAAAGTTGCCGGCATGGGCCTGCACGGCGGCTTGAGCATTGAAACCACGCTGGACCCGAAGGTTCAACCCTTCCTCTACGACCATCAAATCGACAGCACGCCGGTGCTTCCCGGGGTGATGGGCATCGAGGCCTTTGCCGAAGCTGCCATCTCGCTGTTGCCCGGTTGGCAGGTCGAGGCCATTGAAGGGGTGAACTTCCTGGCGCCGTTCAAGTTCTACCGCAACAAGCCGCGGGCGGTAACGGTGGAGGCGCTGTTTACTTCCCAGGATGGCGCCCTGCTGGCGAATTGCCGCTTGAACGGCAGCAGAACGGTCCGCAAGCAGGCGGAGCCGGATGTAACCACTCACTTCACCGCCCGGGTGCGGCTCAGCCGGCAGTTGCCGGAGGCGCCGAGCCTGCAGGCGGCGGTGCGCGAGCCCGCCGGACGGGTCATCGAAGCGGCCGACATCTACCGCGTTTACTTCCACGGACCGGCCTACCAGGTTCTGGAGCGCGCCTGGAGAGATGGCGACCGCGTGGTCGGGCAGATGTTCCGCACCCTGCCCACGCATCACTTCCCGCCGGAGCGGCTGACGCTGTTGACGCCGCGCCTGATCGAGCTTTGCTTCCAGACTGCCGGGCTCTGGGAGATGGGCGTCGAAGACCGCATGGGGCTGCCGCAGTACATCCGCCAGATTCGCTTCTGGCGCCCGGCGGATGCCGCAGGCCAGTTCTATGCTCTGGTGACGGCCAACCCCGATGGAAGCTTCGACGCGGAAGTAGTGGACGCGGCCGGGAATCGCTACCTCTATATGAGCGGCTACCGCACGGCGGCACTCCCTTACGCCGTCGATTCCGCGCGCTTCAAGCTGCTGCTGACGGGAAGGGTGGCGAGTTTGGCCAGCTAAGGTGGACTTGTAGCGCTGCGTACGAGCGGACATTTTTCAAAACCGCTGTCGGCGGACTTCGCGGGCAATAGGTAGGCACCATGGATGTCTACTGGCTAGAACAGGTCGAAGCGGATGTGCCCGCGCGGGACGAGTGGCTGAGCGCGGGCGAAGCCGCCTGCCAGCAAGCCATGCGCCTGGCCAAACGCCGCGCCGACTGGCGTTTGGGACGCTGGACGGCCAAGCGAGCCCTGGCCGCCTACCGGCGCCTGCCTGGCGATGCCGGCACTTTGTCGCAAATAGAAATACGTCCGGCGCCGTCGGGGGCGCCGGAGGCCTTCCTCTCCAACCAGCCGGCAGCCGTTTCCGTTTCCCTCAGCCATAGTTCCGGCGTGGCGATTTGCGCCGTGGCCGAGGCAGGCGTGGCGCTGGGTTGCGATCTGGAAGTTATCGAGCCGCGCAGCCCAGCCTTTATCGCCGACTATTTCACCAGCGAAGAGCAGGAGTTGATCGCGCGCGCCCAGGCGGACCAGGCTCAACTGGTGACCTTGCTTTGGAGCGCCAAGGAGAGCGTGCTCAAAGCATTGGGCGAGGGGCTGCGGCTGGATACCAGGGTTGTCATTGTCCGCCCCGTGGAAGCGGTTGCCAGGCGCGAAAAACGCCTGGCCCCAGCTAGCCCGCGTCCTCTTCCGGACTGCGCCAAAGCTTCTGCGCTCGCCGTTGCCCCGCCGGACACTTTTCATACATGGAGTCCGCTGCAGGCCCGTTGCACTGATGGCCGAGTCTTCCACGGTTGGTGGCGGCATACAGGTAATCTCTTGCGTACGGTAGTCACCTCTCCGCCTTCATCCCCGCCGCTTGCGCTCTGACGTTTCACGTTGCAGGTTTCAAGTTTCACGAATGAGCAACCAGAACTGCCGAAACTCTTGGTTTCTCCGCGCGTCGGGGTCTCCAGAAATGGCCTTTCTTGCCGTTGCCTGGGGTGGAGAGTTGCTGTATCCGGCAGGAAACAGGGTTGCCGGCCGCGAGACCAGCACTTCGCGAGCTGCTGGAAAGTGGTTCCGGAGAATAGAAACGCCGGCGCCACCCTGATCCGGCAGTTCACTTTCATCATCCAATAAGTATGGGGCGAGGGAAGCCTAAGCTGGCCGTGGTTCCGCGTGTGCTCGGAGAGAGCACTCTGAAGCGTGTTGGGAACACGCCTCTGCTGCGCTTCGAGCGCATCGCCCGCGATCTCCAGGACGTGCAGATACTGGCCAAGGCAGAGTGGGCCAACCCCGGCGGTTCGGTGAAAGACCGCGCCGCCGCCAGCATCGTGGCCGAAGCCATGCGCAGCGGCAGCCTTGGCCCGGGCAAGACCCTGCTGGACTCCACCAGCGGCAACACCGGCATCGCCTACGCCATGCTGGGCGCCGTTTACGGCTTTCCGGTGACGCTCTGCCTGCCGGCGAATGTCTCTCTCGAGCGCAAGCGCATTCTTCATGCTTATGGGACGCGCATGATCTTCACCGACGCGGGCGAAGGCTCCGATGGCGCCATTCGCCGGGCGCGCGAGCTTGCCGCCGCCGAGCCGCATCGCTACTTCTACGCCGATCAGTACTCCAATCCCGCCAACTGGCGGGCCCATTATCATGGAACGGCGAATGAAATCTGGCGCGAGACCGAGCACCGCGTGACCCATTTCGTCGCCATGCTCGGAACCAGCGGCACGTTCGTCGGCACCTCGCGCCGCCTGAAGGAGTTGAACCCGAATATCCGCTGCATTTCCCTGCAACCGGATTCGCCCTTCCACGGCATTGAAGGCGCCAAATACCTGCCGGCCTCGATTGCGCCTAAAATCTATGACCGGGACCTTGCCGACTGCAATCTCGAAATCAGCACCGAGGAGGCATACGCCGTCGTCAAACGCCTGGCCCGCGAAGAAGGCCTGCTGGCGGGAATTTCCTCGGGCGCTGCCATGGCCGGCTGCCTGCGTCTGGCCGATGGAGCGCCGCCCGGCTCGGTGATCGTTACAATCTTCCCCGACGCCGCTGATAAGTACCTGAGCGAGAGGTTCTGGGAGGAGTTTTAGAGAGTTTCGAGTTTCGAGTTTCGAGTTTCGAGTTTTAAATTTTGCTGGGCTGGTTACCTCACGACGCGCCGGAGGCGCACTGTTCGTTAGCCCCACCCTTCAGTGTGAGGAAAGGGGCTCATTTGAGTAGAGTCCCGTAGGGACGCTGCAAAATGGCACCGTGTATGAATAATTCTGGAATCGAGAGTCTCCCTTTGACCTTTTCGTGAAATGAGAGACGTGAAACTTCCTTTCACGGTTGTCGTAGCGCTGGTCCCGCAGGGCGGGACCAGTGCTACATTATCGATAACTTGAAACTCGAAACTGGAAACTTCAAACTTTATCTATGCTGAAAATTCCCAGCCTCGCCTTCGACGAGCTCCGCCGCCACGGCGAGCAGGCCTACCCGCACGAGTGCTGCGGGGTGCTGCTGGGCGAGATCAACGGCGACGGCGTGCGGGCGGTGCGCGAGGCCGTGCGCTGCCAGAATACCCGCCTCGACTCGCCTCAGAACCGCTACCACATCGATCCGCGGGAGCTGGTGCGCATCCAGCGCCAGGCCCGCGAACGCCAACTGGACATCATCGGCTTCTACCACTCTCATCCCGACCATCCCGCGCAGTGGTCGGCCACCGATCTTGCCGAAGCCCACTGGATCGGCTGCTCCTACGTCATTACCAGCGTCGAGCAGGGGCGGGCAGCCCGGACGAACTCGTTCGAGCTGGCCGGCGAGGAAGAGCGCAAGCAGTTCCTCGACGAGGAAATCAAAGTGGAGTAGCTGTATCGCCGGACGAGAGGTCCTTCGCTTCGCTCAGGATTTCGCCTGCGGGCTCCCGCATCGCTCACGCCCGCAAAGCGGCTCAACCTGAAACCGCCTACCTGCATCTTGCATCAATTAAATGTAATGAAAGTCATTATTCCGACCCCTTTGCGGCAGTACGCGGGCAAACAAGCCAGTGTCGAGTTGCTGGCCGGCACCGTCGGAGAAGCTCTGGCCGGCCTGGTTGACCGCAACCCGGAGTTGCGCAAGCACCTGTTTACCGAAGAGGGCAAACTGCGGGCCTTCGTCAACGTTTACGTCAACGACGAAGACATCCGCTATCTCGACAAGGAAAATACCCGTCTGGCGGAGAGCGACACGATTTCCATCGTGCCCTCCATCGCCGGCGGCTGCGCAGCCCGCGAAGCTTAGCCCGCAAGCTCGCCGGCGCCCCGGTTCGACGCTGGGGCGGAGAGGCTCCCAATGGCTACAGTCCTGCAAAACCCGCCAACCGCTTCCCTGAGCAACGACGAAATTCTGCGCTACTCGCGCCACCTGATCATGCCCGAGGTCGGCATGACCGGACAGCAGAAGCTCAAGGCCGCGCGCGTGCTCTGCATCGGGGCGGGCGGGCTCGGATCGCCGCTGGCGCTTTACCTGGCCGCAGCCGGCGTGGGGACGCTGGGGATGGTCGACTTCGACGTGGTGGATTACACCAATCTGCAGCGCCAGGTGCTGCACACCACCCGGGACGTGGGCCGCTCCAAGCTGCAGTCCGCGGCGGAGAAACTGACGGCCATCAATCCGCACGTCCAGGTCCGCAGCTTCGAGACCAGGCTCAGCAGCGCCAACGCCCTCGACCTGTTTCGCGATTTCGACATCGTGGCCGATGGCACCGACAACTTTGCCACCCGCTACCTGGTCAACGACGCCTGCGTGCTCAGCGGCAAGCCCAACGTTTACGCCTCGATTTTCCGTTTCGAGGGGCAGGCCAGCGTCTTTGCCGCCCAGGAAGGCCCGTGCTACCGCTGCCTCTATCCCGAGCCGCCGCCGCCCGGGCTGGTGCCTTCCTGCGCCGAAGGCGGGGTGCTCGGCATTCTGCCGGGCCTGCTCGGCGTGATTCAGGCGACCGAGGTCATCAAGTTGATCCTCGGCTCCGGAGACTCGCTCATCGGCCGGCTCCTGCTGGTGGATGCCATGGCCATGCGCTTCCGCGAGTTGCGCCTGCGCAAAGACCCCAACTGCCCGGTCTGCGGCAAGCACCCCACGGTGCGCGAGCTGATCGACTACAACGAATTCTGCGGAATAAGAGGAGAGGAGACTGCCATTACCACTAAAGTTCCAGAAATCCAGCCGGAGGAGCTGAAACGCAAGTTCCAGGCTGGCGAAGAGGTATTCGTGCTCGACGTGCGCGAGCCGCACGAGTATCAGATCTGCAATCTCGGCGGCTACCTGATTCCGCTGAACGATCTTCCCAGGCGGGTGCACGAACTGGACTCCAGCCGGGAGATCGTAGCCCACTGCCGCAGCGGAGTCCGTAGTGCCAAAGCCGTAGACTTCCTCCGCCAAGCCGGCTTCCGCAAAGTGAATAACCTCGCCGGGGGCATCCTCGCCTGGGCGGACCGGGTCGACCCAACTGTCCCCAAGTACTAAAGCAATTCCGGAGTTGCGCTTGTTTGCGATCGGGGCTGGCGAGCAAGGCAGGACTTTCCCCCGGCGGCAAGCCGCCTGGAATTAGATATATAGCTGCCGAGCTGCTTATTTGCGGCGGGCTAGACTGCCACCGGTTCCAGTGAGCAGGGTAGCGGGTTCGGTGGCAAAACCGCCCGGTCTTTGAACCACGCTCCTCTCGTCTGCGTCCGGCCCCAGGACAAAGGTGCGTCCCTCGTTGCGCTTGCTGGCGTGTTCGGTTTCGTTATCAGCGAGCGATTCTTCAATCCGGCTGAAAGCGAGGCTCATGAGTTCCAAAGCCGCGGCCACCGCCAACAGCAGTACCCGCAAGATTGCCGAAATCGCCTTCCCGCCAGAATTTACGAAGGTTGTTGCTTGCCGCGCTAGCCTTTGTTGTGTCTTGGTCATTCGGTGTTCTCTCTCAGGGCGCATTGGGCGTTTACCTCACCTGCCGCTATAACGATGCCTACCTGACGCTCAGCACGCGTCCCAGGTAAAACCCCTAACATGAAAATTGTGCTGCATCTCTGGCGGCAAAGCAAGCTCCCTTTATTACTAATAGTTATTTAGTAACTGATCAAAAGTGCTACCTTTCGCATCAGTCAGTGGTATTAAAGTGCCAAATGTCCTTCCCGCAATGTTTTGCGAGTTCTTTTCATCCTCAAATGTAATAACCCAGAAACGTTTCGCGAGTTCTTTTGATCATCGAATGTAATAAATTGATGAATTTCTTTACAAAATCCTCGTCTGCGACGTAGTACACGCCGCAGGCAGAGTATCTCTTATTAAGATTCGACTCAGGATTTAGGCGATGGGATTCCAAAAAATAATTCTGCTGCACGGCAAAGGCGGAAGTCCGGAAGGCAGCGTCAAGGACCTCGAGGCTGGGCTGCGAGATCACTATCGCGGCCAACCAGCAGACCTTTATTATCGTCCCCGCCTGCTGCATGCCGATGCGGCGGTGCCGGCCGAGCAATCCCTGACCGGGCTTCAAGCCATGGACGTCCCGCGAGGCGCGGTGCTGATCGGCGTCAGCCTCGGCGGGCTGCTGGCGGCCAAGCTGCAGGAAGCGGGCCGTGAGGACTTGCGGGTGGTCTGCCTCAACTCCCCGACCTGGGCCGACGGCGTGACGCTCGAACGGAGGATGCCCGACCGCCTCGCCTTTTACTCCTCCACTGACGATGTGATCGCCGGGCGGACAGCCAATTGGCCCAGGCTCGCCATGGCCTTCGACCTCCCTTGGCTGACGCACGACACCAGCATGCACGCCAAAGTGCTAACGCCTCTCATCATCGCCTATCTCGAGAACCAAAGCGTACCGCATGCCATAGAGAAAGTGGAGAAGAGCCTGGGGGGAGGCAACAGGCCGCAGTAGGGTGCCAGCCGGACGGCACGGTTCCCACATCTACCAACTACGGCAGATGTGAGGCACGGCCGTCCATCATCCTCGCTTCCCGGGCGAAGTGAGGACCAGCTTGCCGTGCTTCACCCCGCGCATGCTCAACATGTGGTCTGCCAGGTGTTTGATCTCGCCGCTGCGGCCCTTCATGATCACCACTTCCAGGCAGTTATGTTCGTCGAGGTGAACGTGGGTCGCGGCCAGCACGTTTCCATGGTGATGGTGCTGGGTTTCGGTCAGCTTGTTGGAAAGGTTGGGCCGATGGTGGTCGTAGATCATGGAAAGCGTTGCCACCACCGGCTTGTTGTCGTTGATCTCTTCGGCGATCAGGCTCTCGCGGATCAGGTCGCGCAGGGCCTCCGAGCGATTGGCGTAGCCCCGCCTGGCGATCACCTGGTCGAACTGCTCCAGCAGCTCCTGCTCAATCGAAACCCCGGTCCTTACCAGTTCCGCCATTCTGCGTCTCCTTTCGTGGCCGCCCTGCCGTCTATGGGGCAGAACTTGGGGATACACCATCCATAAAAGCGCTTTAAAAAAACAATAAGAGTAGTAACACGATTTTGCAATTCGTGTTACAGTAATCCTTCCTCACCTCTGGGAGCAGCCCGGCATGGCACTGAAATGCGCGCTGGCATTCTTGATCATGCTGCTGCCCGCCTACCCTCAGACTGGCAATCCCGCGCCCCCGCCTCTGATCTCGACCTCTCCAGGCGCGCGAACCGCAGCCGGCACGGTGGTGAACGCCCGCGGCGAGGCCATTGCCGGCGCCAAGGTGACAGCATCGCCTGCCGAATATGGCGCTCAAAGCCATCCCGCCGCCCCGCCGGCAACGACCCTGACCGACCCGCACGGGCACTTCGTATTGACGCTGCCGGCCGGGCCAGCGGTGCTCAAGGTATCGGGCCAGTACGTGCCGGAGGCCTCGTTCAGCATCGCCGCCGGCCAGTCTCGCGTTGACCTGGTGCTGCGGGTGCGCGAGGTCATTCCCCCGGTCCAGCAGAGCATCGTGATCAGCGCCACCACGCTCGAGCCTGAAAACGAGCGGCGCAACGACGCCATCTATAAGTACACCCTTTTCAATCGCGACGACCAGATATTCGACACCCTGGCCGCCGGCATCAACGCCGGCCAGCACGAGGGCGGGGGCAAGTCGCTCGAGGTCCGCCGCTTCGGTTTCAACCTGGACCATGGCGGCATAAACGGCGGCTTGAAGGTGCTGGTGGACGATGTCCAGCAGAACCAGAGCACGCAAGGACACGGCCAAGGCTACCTGGGGCAGCTCAAGAGCCTCACTCCCGAACTGGTCGAGGGGGTGGACATTATCAACGGCCCATTCAGCGCCGAGTACGGCGACTTCTCCGGCCTGGGCGTAGTCCACATCCGCCTCAAGGAGAGCCTTCCC
>JBEKQR010000063.1:0-25800 GCA_049519515.1 Candidatus Korobacteraceae bacterium | reverse complement strand
CGGTGCGAATATCGTTCATCTTTGTCATACTACGTTTGATGCCGTGCGCTGGCGTTCGATTCAGGCGTGGTTGGAGTTTCTACGCGGATCGCCGCTGGGCGCGGCGCTTCATTTTGCGAGCCACATCTGTTACTCGCCTGCCACTACCAAAGTCGCGTTGTAGACACCGGCCATTCCAGGAACGGCTGGAGCCGATGAAACTGCCTGTCGGGACTGTTTTAAGTGAATTGACAAAGCAGAGTATTTAGCCTACTGTTGAATATGAGCGAGTAATGGTTGTCACTCTTTCAGATTCTCTGAACTAAGTCAGCCCATCTGAAGTTTTCTCTCCTTAGCTAAACCATAGATTCATGGAGGTTGCGATGTTCGCGCGCAACGTTTCCGTGCTCTTGAAGCCCCATACCCTGGGCGATTTCACTCAGATCCTAAAAAACGAAGTGCTGCCCATCATGCGAGAACAGCCCGGCTTCCGAGATGAGATCGTGTTCGCAACAGCTGATTCCCACGGCGGCGGGGGCGGGACAGAGATCGTCGAGATCAGCCTATGGGACAGCAAGCAAGACGCTGAGAACTTTGTCAAAACCGGTTATCCGGAGGTACTGGAGCTAGTCAAACCGTTCTTTGATGCGACTCCGAGAATACGAGCCTCCACAGTCATCAACTCCACTTGCCACAACCGAGATGAGCATCCACCACGGCTGCGGAGTGAACCTGTGGCACTCGAACCATTGAGATCGGCCGGCAGCTCAAGCAAGCTTATACCGCAGGAGGCATACAAGTTATGAAAAACATCTATGTGGGCAACTTGGATCTCGCAACAACCGAAGCGCAAGTCCGGGGCATGTTCGAACCCCATGGGAGTGTCCAGACGGTCACTCTGGTCAGGGATCGTGAAACCGGCAATTCACGGGGGTTTGCATTTGTAGAAATGACCAGCGACGGCGAAGCCGAAACCGCCATGCACGCCTTGAACGGAACGCTCTGTGGAGAACGGGCGCTAAAGATTAGTGAGGCGCGGTCGAAGGGTGGTCGTGCTGACCGGAGTCCGCAGCATCGCAATTGAACCACGATTTTGCCGGCATCTCACCCCGAGCACATGGAACAGTCATGAATTGTGAGAAACAAGTTCTGGAAAGGCCGCTATGAATCGCCCGGTGAGGACTCTCCTTTACGAATTGTTCATTTTGCCCTGGTTGCTGCTATTACAGCAATCGCTTGACGCGATCCTGCTGATGAAACACCGGCTTCAACCCGTGCCAATCCAGAAGCGCCCAGGCTCGGAAACGGACGACTGAAACTGGCCACAGGTCGAAAATACCGCAACAGTAGCACGAAGGAGCGGAGAGCTGCGAACGGAGCACAGCGAACCGCGAGCATTGGAATGCATCTCGCGCCCGCAGATACAGCAACAAGGAGATCCGAATGTCAGTAGAGGAAATTAGATCTGCGGCAGGTCCGTGGGCGCCCCTGAAGATGCGTGTGCCGGTCGAACCAGAGGAGGGGCATACGCCATCCTTGCCCTTGAGGTCCACCGCTTCGCTTCCGAGCCGCATAGCAGTCGTCGGAAACCACCTCCCGCGGCAGTGCGGAATCGCGACTTTCACGACCGATCTGTGTAACGCTGTAGGCGCTGAGTATGGAGCCGCAGAACTCCTGGCCGTGCCGGTCAACGATCCGGAATCCCGATATGGCTATCCTGCGCGAGTCAGATTCGAATTAGCGGAGGGCGACCTTACCTCCTATGAAGATGCTGCCGATTTCCTGAATTTCAGCAATGTCGATCTTGTTTGTCTGCAGCACGAGTATGGCATTTATGGGGGGCCGGCCGGCAGCCACATCTTGCGCCTGCTGCGAGGCCTGAAGATGCCGGTGGTAACGACTCTGCACACCGTCCTTCGCGAACCCAATCCTGACCAACGAGTTGTCCTGGAGGAGATCGCCGCCCTCTCCGATCGGCTGATTGTCATGAGCGAGCGCTCGTCTCAGTTCCTGCGGGAAGTTTTTGCCGTGCCCGGCGACAAAATCGAGCTCATTCCGCACGGCGTTCCCAACCTGCCCTTTGGAGATCCCAACTTCTACAAGGACTCTTTTGGAACAGAAGGCAAGATGGTGTTGCTCACCTTTGGCCTGCTCTCTCCAAATAAAGGAGTCGAAAGCGTAATTGAGGCTCTGCCGAGCATTTTGTCCCGGCACAGCGAAGCCGTCTACATCATTGCCGGCGCTACTCATCCCCACATCAAGCGCCGCGAGGGCGATCAGTACCGGTTGCAGTTACAGGCATTGGCAAGAAAGCTCGGTGTTCAGCGGAACGTGATCTTCCACAATCGCTTTGTCAGTCCTGAAGAGATGGCCCAGTTCGTGGGTTCCGCCGATATCTATATCACTCCCTACCGCCAGGAGGCCCAAGCGGTGTCCGGCACCCTGGCATATGCGCTGGGAGCCGGCAAGGCGATCATTTCGACACCTTACTGGCATGCGGCCGAACTGTTAGACGAGGGACGTGGAATGCTGGTCCCATTCGGAGATTCAGCCGCTATCGCCGACGCAGCAATTGATCTCTTGGACCACGAAGCGACGCGGCACGCCATGCGGAAGCGAGCTTACCTTTATGCGCGCGACATGGTTTGGAGTACGGTAGCCCAGTCCTATATGCAGGCTTTTGTACGAGCCCGCGCGGATCGAATGCGGACCCCGTGCGTGGCCTTGTCGGCGCGAAGCGCCGAAAGAACGCTGAACCGCTTGCCGGCGATAAAACTGGATCACCTGCAGCGGATGACAGATGACACCGGACTGCTGCAGCATGCGGTGTTTTCGGTTCCCAATTACCGGGAGGGCTACACTACCGACGACAACGCCCGTGCCTTGATCGCTGCAGTTTTCACGGAGCAGTTGGGAATAGCTGGAGCTTCGGAAACAGCCAGGTTGGCATCGCGGTACCTGGCTTTCCTTTGGCATGCGTTCGATCCTGCGACCGGCCGCTTCAAAAATTTGCTCGGCTACGATCGCCAGTGGCAGCGAGCCGAGGATTCCGAAGACAGTCACGGGCGCGCTTTGTGGGGCCTCGGGACGGTCCTGGGCCGTTCCAAAGATCCAGGGTTGCGGGGCACTGCGGGGCGTCTTCTGGAGGCGACTGTTCCGGCGGTTCTGAGCTTCACGAGTCCACGGGCATGGGCCTTCGCCCTGCTCGGAATGCAGGAGTATCTCGATTGGTTTCCCGGGGACAGGGCTACGCTGAAGACCAGAGATGTGCTGGCGCATCGCCTGCTCGACCTTTATGTTTCCTGCAGCGCGCCGGGCTGGCACTGGTTCGAAGATATCCTCGCCTATTCCAACGCCCGGCTGCCCCAGGCTCTGTTGCTGTGCGGCTCGCGCAGTTCAGATCAATTGATGGTGTCAGCCGCGCTCGAGGCCCTGGATTGGTGTGTAAGCGCGCAGCGTTGCGAGGCAAAAGGGCACTTCGTTCCCATCGGGTCTGAAGGTTTCTACCGCAAGGGCGGCGAAAGAGCACGTTTTGATCAGCAGCCCGTCGAGGCAGGCGCGACCGTTTCTGCGTGCCTGCTCGCCTTTCGCGTCACTGGCGATGAGCGATGGCTGAAAGAGGCATGGTCGGCTTTCAACTGGTTCCTGGGTGACAATGATCTGCAGATTGTCCTTTATGACGCCAGCACCGGCGGATGCCGCGATGGCTTGCATCCTGACCGGGCCAACGAGAATCAAGGAGCGGAATCCACGCTTTCGTTCCTCATCGCCTTGCTTGAAATGCGCCTGCTGGAAGACGCCGAGATTCCGGCAAAAGCACGAAATAATCAAGTACCGTTTTAGCATCACGCGCCCCGGCGTTCGAGCGCTTTGGCCGTGCAATCCACGGAGGTTTCGTGAGCATAAGCAAGAACCCAGGCGAGCCGTTGCTCCAGCGCCATCCGGGCAATCCGATTTTGACCAGCAAAGACTGGCCATACTCGATCAATAGCGTGTTCAATGCCGGCGCGACGCTGCTGGCTGATGGATCGACCCTGCTGCTATGCCGCGTGGAAGACCGGCGCGGACTTTCGCATCTTTGCGCCGCCCGCTCCCGGAACGGAGTCGACGGATGGGATATTGATTCGACCCCTACGCTCATGCCGAATGCCGATGAATACCCCGAAGAGCTGTGGGGCATCGAAGATCCGCGGCTGACCTATGTACCGGAGCTGCAACAGTACGCCGTCGCTTACACGTCGTATTCTCGCGGCGGTCCCGGAGTGTCGCTGGCTTTGACCAAGGACTTTCATACATTCGAGCGGTACGGTGTCATCATGTCGCCGGACGACAAAGATGCGGCCCTGCTGCCTTGCAGAATTGGAGGTTTTTGGGCACTTGTGCATCGTCCGATGACGCCGCTCGGAGCTCATATGTGGATCTCGTACTCGCCCGACCTGCGCCATTGGGGCAGTCACCGAATTATGCTGGAGGCCCGGCGAGGTGCATGGTGGGATGCCAATAAGATCGGTTTGACCTCGCCCCCTATCGAAACTTCACGCGGCTGGCTGGTGCTTTACCATGGCGTGCGAAACACTGCATCCGGGTGCATTTACCGGCTTGGGTTGGCCCTGTTCGACAGCCAGCATCCGGACAAATGCTTGCTGCGAGGAGATTCCTGGATCTTTGGACCGGAAGCCGATTATGAACGCGGCGGCGATGTCCACGATGTGGTGTTCCCTTGCGGGCACACGATTGGTTTAGATGGTGACACCCTGAAAATTTATTACGGCGCCGCCGACTCGTGTATCGCGCTTGCCTATGGAAGCATCAAGGCTTTGCTCGCGTGGCTTGATGCTCATGGCCGCTACGAGCCAGCGCGCGATTGGCAGGCGTGAATTCGCGCCCGCCAAGCCAAAGGAGGCATATATGACGCGGGAAACTCCAGAATCAATTAAAGAACAAGCGTAAGCAGCCGCCGTGCAGCACGCGGCCGAAGCCCAGGGCCTCCTGAGACGGCTCCGCGAGAGAATCGATAACACCCGGAGTTGGAGCAGGCGATTAAAGAACTTGAACTGGCATTGAAAAAGCTGACGCTGAGGACTGGGGGATGCGCTAAGAGTCCTGCTAAACGTCTACAATCGGAGCAGCTTCTCGATATTCAATTTCCGATACTCCGCAGCGAAACCCTCCAGTAAAGAGACTGCACGACCCGCATCACTATCCGGATTAGGCGGCCTTCCGTTCCGTGCTTCAAATTCCTGAACAGTTCGATGTAGCCTTTCAAGTTCGTCCAGTGCTGCTTGAAGTTTCGAGTTTGTCATTCGTGTTCCTTCGGGAAGGCAGCCCCGATTTCACTCCCGCGTACTACTTCAAGGAGTGCCGCCAATTCTCTTCATATTCAGCGATCAAGGCCTTGATACGCCGTCTCTCCATTTCCAATTTGGGGTCGTCCAAGGGATGACGAATAGTCTCCTCGTTGGCTTGGCAAAGCCAAGCCTTACACGCCTGATATTCGCCTTCGTTCACGATGAAGTCGTTTCGAAGCTTGGGTGTGGGTTTCATCCAGAAGTCAATGCTACTCCAAGACGGGCGAGTTGCGCTGTTGTCGAGGCTAATCCCACAGCGCTCGCAGAAATCGCCTCATTGTCCGACTGGACAGTTACTCTCGAAGGCGGGATCGTCGTCCTCAGCCCAGAGCTTCACCGTTCGCACCGCCGTCAGGCAGTCAACGACTCTGGCTGATGTGCTCTTCCCTGAGACTCAATTGCGGCTTGTTCCTGCCTCACTTCGAGAGCCGCTTCGCTCGCGTTCTCTGGCACAATTGAAACTTCTTGCCGCCCTGCGCCAGCCAGCCGCTGGAGCGCGTCGGTGACCGTATCCTGAACGCGACTGCCGGGGAAATGCAACATGCGTATCGCCTTAAAAACTTGGTGACAAAGCTCGAAACGGTTCTGCCCCGTATCTAAGGTCTTGATAATGCTATTTGACCGCATAGCTACCCCCTGTGTCGGCGCGACTCGCGACGACAACTCCGATTACAGTTGTCAGTAGCGACCTCTGCCGCCGCTTTGACCACGCCCTCCGCCGAACGGGGTACGCTGGGTCTTTGGACGCGCCTCATTTACGTTAAGGGTGCGCCCCTCCATCTGGCTGCCGTTCAGCCCAGCGATTGCTTTTTCGCCTTCCGCATCATTGGTCATTTCAACAAAAGCGAAGCCGCGTTGCTGGCCGGTGTCTTTGTCTGTCACCATGTTGACTCTATCGACCTGTCCATATACCTCGAATGATGTTCGCAGTTCTGCTTCCGTGCTGCGAAAATCCAGATTTCCGACGTAGATATTTTTCATATTCGTCTCCCTAAGTTCGGCTATTTAATTGTCAGTGTTTCTCGGACGAGCGAGGCAGGGTATAAACGTAGCCGGTGCCAAAGGCGGGTCGGAAAAAAGAGACATTCAAACGCATCTCAAGACTAACACACTTGCGAGCAGCGTGCCGGGAGGGTGCAAACTTTGTTCGGTGACCTTCGCACCTTGTAATGTCTGCCGTGTGCCGGAAATAATGCGAGGTAACTGATGTATAATATATTAGTGATTGCGATGACTAACTTGAAACTCGACCATGCCGACGAAACGTCCAAAGTCAAAGGCCCGATTCGTTGCCACAAGTGCCAATTGATGTGCCGCGATGCCGAGCACTATCTAAGCCACGAGTGCAAGCCGAAGCCGCACTCCGATTGAGCGGCCTTCCCTTCTTTGCAGTCCGGCGGCCCGATAACTGTCCTACGCAAAATCTCCACTCGTTCTCGCAACCTGCAAAAGATAACAGGCAGCTGAGGCATTTACCTTTACTGGCTCGGCACGATCTTGTTTCCAGACAAACTGGGCTTCGCTCACCTGGGAACCACTTTTCGGCGGGTTCAGCCTGTGCCATTGGGAACCGTCATGCTCCATCTCTTTCTGGCCGCCGCTCCCGTGAACGCCCCCGCTCGTGCCCGAACAGTTCGCTTTCCAGCAACTCGCGGTTCAAGCCGGCGCAATTCAAATCTACCAACGGCTGATCGGCGCGCGGGCCGTGCTGGTGCAGCCAGAGGGCGAGGATACCCTTTCCCGTACCCGTTTCGCCCTCGATCAGAATGGGACAATTGCTTCCGAGGATCCGCATTGCTGCCCCCGACAGGTTGCGAATGGCGGACGAGGTTATGGTGCGCAAATATTCGTACAGCAGCGGACTTAGCGGGCGCCGTAACGCAGATTGTCTCACTGACGGGATTCACCCCAGGAGTGTGTAGACGGGTGGGCAAGAGCTTGATCAGGGGTCTCAGTGAAAGCAGCTAGCGGTCCGCCAGCGTTGTTTGGCCAAGGCGGCAAAAGATTGAACAACACCCACAAGACAAAGAGGGGAAGGACCGAGAGGGCGATCGCCACCAATAATCCTTCCCGCGCCACAAAGCCCATCTTGTACGTCGTGTATCCGAGAAAGCTCTTGGAGAACAACTGGCCGCCGATGACTACATTCCAGCGCATAGCAAAGATGCCGATGAGGGTGAGCACACCGGCGCTCGCATAAATCCGTCGGCGAATCGCAGGCGCCAGTTTCAGTGCCTGCGTCAGTGCCAATAGCGCGATCGGAGCCACCGTGCCCAGCAGAATCTGAACTACTACCTGCGACATGTAGAGTCGCGTGTGCACCATGAAATCGAGGCTGCGGAATGATTCGTCGGCTTCATAGATGCGGTGAATCAGGTCCAACATCTCCAGGCCGAAATCGATGATGAAGGCATAGAACAGGTATCGCGCCATGGTATCAAGGCAGCGCATCTCGATCGCCTCACGCCGCAGACGGCATATGAGCATGTAGAGCAACAGAACCGCCGCGATGCCCGAGACAATGGCCGAGAACAGAAACACCACCGGCATCAACGGCGTCGACCACCACGGGTTGGCTTTCACGGAACCGAATATGAATCCGACATAACCGTGCAGCAGGAACGCCGACGGAATGCCCACGAGGGTGATAAACCAGCCGACTTTCTCATCGATCTCCAGCGAGCGCTTGCTGATGTTGCTCGAACCCAGGGTGAGGGCCCGGTAGAGCAGCCGTTTCCAGCCACGAGAGGATTGCGACATCAGCACGATGTCGCGCCGGTAATCCAGCCAGATCTCCACTACCAGGACGACCATCAGATACCACAGGTAAACGAAGCCGAACATCGCCATGGCAGAAGAGCGGTGCGGGGTCAGATACATTTCGAAAGAGCGCTCCGGGTGGCCAAGATGAAGCTGCAACGGAAGCGGCGCAACCAGAAGGAAAGCCAGCGCGGTCAACAGTGATAATCGGTAGGTAGGCTTCACCGCATCTACCCGGAAGACCCGCTCGAGAGAAGCCAGGATGAAAGCGCCGGCCACCAATCCGGTCAGGAATGGATACAGCACGATTAGGACGCTCCACTGGAGTGCGATCTCATTCGGGTACATGAAACCATCAACGCCCATCACGGTATGGCCTCCTTATCGCACCGAACCGTCCAGGCCGTTGTAAAACACCTTTGAACCGGTAGCCAAATGAGGCTTCAACACCTGTACGCTGTGCGTCTTCAAGAACTCGTGGATTGGATCTTGGGGATTTTTCAGATCGGCTAATTGCCGCGCCCCGGTCGGGCAATTCTCGCAGCAGGCGGTCGTGAGCCCCTTGCTGATCCGGTGATAGCAGAGAGAGCATTTGTCCGCAGTCTCTCTTTCAGGGTGGATGTACCGGCAGCCGTAGGGGCACGCCTGCACGCAATAGCGGCAGCCCAGACAGTACTTCTGATCGACGATAACCACACCATCGGGGGTGATGAAGGTTGCACCGACAGGGCACACCTGGGTGCAAGGTGAATCTGTGCAGTGGTTGCACAACTTGGGAACGAAAAAGTTTTTCCCGCCGCTTTCGCCCGCCTGCGTGAATCCGTTCTTGCCGCCATCTGGGGAATCGACTTTGGGGTTCTCGAAATGCCAATCGGAGACATGGTAGCGCTCTACCCAGGTACGATAGCAACCGTCCGGAACCTGGTTCTCGGTCTGGCAGGCGCGGACACAATTACCGCAGCCTATGCACTTTGTTACGTCTACCAGCATGCCCCACCAGTGTTTCGACATGGTGTAGTTGGGCGAGTTTTCCGGAGTGCCGGCGAGCAGGTGCTCCCAGGCGAGGGCGGCGGCGGGCAACAGAATCAGCAACTGTCGGCGTGTAATCTTCATTTGCCAGCCCTCGAATTGATCGCGGGACTGTGTGGCTGGTGACACAACTCGCAACTGGCCCCGCCCGAATGCTCCGCGGAAACAACCTGCGGGAAAATCTTCGGCTTGGCAGAGTTGGCCTCGTGGCAGCGAACGCAGAGCTTGGCCGGGTCGAGCTTCACCGGTTGCGCCGAACCCGGATCATCGGCGTGGTTGAGAAGCGCCCCGTGGCATGCTTCGCAATTGACGCGCGCATGTTTGCCCTTAACCTTTTGCTCCAGGATGTCGGAGTGACAACCCGCGCACGTCTGGTGCCCTGCGAAGGAAGCCGGATTCGCTGCTGTCTCCGCGATAGCGTTGCCGCGATAGTGTCCGTACTGCCCGAAGCTACGCGGAACGAGAGAGCCGCGCAGCAAGACGAAAACGATGATCCCTACCACGAACACCGACAGCAGCCGAAAAAGATGTTCCGCGTCCTTGAAGCCTTTCACCAGCCCTATCTCCCCTCGCTAATGGAACCTGCGCTCAAATTACGAATCCGCCCATGGGTGGAATCTCGCGGGCGCCGGCTGCCGGGGCCTCATCTTCTGGCGTCGCCTCGAATCGCAAGACGACGGTGCGAACCGCATCCGGAGCCAGCTCCGTTTTCCTGCTTCTTGCTGCAAGGTGCTGATGGACGGCGGCGAAAGCAGCCACCAGCATGAAGGCGCAACCCAGGTACCAACACAGCGGCCCGACTGTCCACACAACCCACAACGGCAGCGCATCCAGGCCATGAAAGATCAGGAACCCACCCACGCCCCAGATGACCGTGCTGATCAGCAACATGCTCTTGGGTTTCATGCCCTACCTTCTCTCCGGGAGAACGTTCATCCTGCGGGGCGGTGAACGCATGACGGCTTTCCCTCATCCCTTTGCCTTTGTATTTGCAATCAGAGGGCCAGAGCGATAACCGGTGTGCTCGGGAAAACTGGCGGCGTGCAAAAGTAATTAGCACGGTGTGAGTGGCGAGTCCCGGTATGACGCAGGACGGGGTGGTGTACGAAATTCGTTCGGGTGTCCGAAATTCTGACAGCCGGCCGCCAAGATGTTGCGTCGCAATGTTGCCGCCCTGTCAAACGCAACATCGGCGTTTGCCGGGAGCCCAGTTGTTAGCCGGATCTCTGGCTCAAAGTAATGTCGACGCGCTGGTTGCTGAAACGAGGGCGAGCAGCTTTGCGCCTACGGTTCGAGAGGGCTATTAAGAAAGGCGAGCAGGTTTCCCACGTCGGATTCCTGCAACTCCGGCCAGGGCTGGCCATCACGTTGGACGCGCTCGTACATGCGCCTTCCATGCCGCCAGAGATCGGTTGCCAATCTCGATGCGGTAAAAGTCGCGCCTTTGCCGCGCAGCCGCGGCGCACTGCCGCCCTCGGCTTGCGTCCCATGACAACGGGCGCATCCGCGCCAGGAGAATACGGTTCTGCCAATCTGGGGCGAGCCGGCGGGCTCCAGATAACGCAGGCTATAAAAGAACACCGTCAGATCGCGCACCTCATTAGGCCCAAAGGTTGGCCACTTAGCCCCCTGCTTTGCAATCGCATTTTCCATTTGGGGAATATGGTTCAGTAAGACGGCACCGAATTCGGAGAATGTCGGTGGAAGCTTCTGTTGCCGGCCGAGGTAGGGCCCGATGCCTCCATTCTCTGAAGTCAGCGAATGGCAGTAGATACAACCCTTCTGCTGGAATACCTGCCACCCGCGGTCGGGGTCAGCAGCCGTCATGGAATCCTGTTGCGATGGATCGCCATTCTGATGGCGGATGTAGGCGAGCAGATCGCGCACGTCGTTCGGGCCGAAGCGGGGCCATTGCATGCCGATCTCCCGCATACGGAGCCGCATGAGGATGGCGTGGTTCCAAAGCGCCTGGGTCCAGTCCATCGCGCTACCATTCAGTGCCGCGGAGGCGAGACGCGAGTCGCGTCCACTGTCGCCATGACAGCGGCTGCAACCGTTCTTCCCTGAGAACAAGGCAGCCCCGTGGCCAACATCGCCGCCATTGTCATCGGCGCCCGACAGGTAAAGGTATGCGATCAGCTGGCTGGTTTCTTCATATGTCAAGCTGGGATAGCTAAGGCCTTGCTGTTGCATCGCGATCCACATGCGGGGCGCATGATTCCAGACGGCAACCACTAGATGCGGCAGGCTGGATAGCGAGGCGCGCTGCCGCAACGGAGGCCCTGAGGTGGTGCCGCTCGCATCCTCTCCGTGGCACGCGGCGCAACCTTTTTGCTGAAAGACAATACGGCCGGCCGCGGGCCGCGGCGGGATCGGAGAGCCTGGCATTTGCTGCGCGCGATTGTGGCCATAGTTGAGCGCGAAAAACAGTACTAGCACGGAAGCACAGGCGGCAACTATCCAGAACGTGAGCTGGCGCGGGAGCGTCATAATCCTGCGTCCGCCTTCAGATCGCGGATCTTGCGGTACAAGGTATCGCGCGAAATTCCCAGCAGCGCCGCCGCTTTGGTGCGATTGCCACGGCAAAGCCGTATGGCGCGTTCAATCGCCAAGCGCTCCATTTCATCCAGGGCCAGGGGTATCTGGTCCGGGAGGGAGGCCGTGTTTTGCGTGAACACTCTCCAGCATGTTCTGGAGCTCGCGCACGTTGCCAGGAAAGCTGTGGGCGAGCAGGGATTCTATCGCGGATCCGTTAATCGTGACGTGGCGACCGTACTTTTCCGCCAGGCGCGCGACAAACCACTGTGCAAAAACCAGTATGTCTTCCGGACGCCGCCGCAGCGGCGGTATTTCAATGACCACGGTGGCGAGGCGAAAGTAGAGATCTTCTCTCAGCAACTCCTGGCGCAAAGTCGCGAGCGGTCGATTGGTGGCGGCAATGACCCGAACGTCGCTGGGAATGGCACGTGCGCTGCCCAGTGGCCGCAGCTCTTTCTCCTGTAAGACCCGCGCAAAAGCGTGACCTGCGCTTCCTTGGGCATCTCGCCAATTTCGTCGAGGAAGACGGTGCCCTTGTTTGCGGTGGCGAAGATGCCGGGCGAATCCGCATAGGCGCCGGTGTAGGCGCCGCGCCGCACTCCAAACAGTTCACTCTCCACCAGTTCACGCGGCAAGGCCCCGCAGTTCACGGCTACGAACGGTTGCCCCGAGCGGCTGCTGGCGGCGTGGGTGGCGCGTGCAATTCTTTCCTTGCCGGTTCCCGTTTCGCCCAGCAGGAGTACGGACGCATCCGTCGCAGCGGCGGCGCGGGCGCGTTCGACTACTTTCTGCATGGCCTGGGAAACGTAGATAAGTCCTTGAAACGGATCGTCCGTTCGCAGGCCGGCCTCCAGTTGTGCGACCCGGTCCCGCAGGCGGTGCAGCTCCATCAGCCGGCCCACCTTCTTGCGCACCGCTTCGCGGTCAAACGGCTTGGTCATGTAGTCTTCGGCGCCGCCCTTGATGGCATCGACGGCGGTCTCAATAGTGCCAAAGCCGGTCATGATGACGATCGGAAGTTCGTGGTTGTGATTGTGGATCTGCCGCATCACTGTCAGGCCGTCGGTTTGCGGCATCACCAGGTCCAGCAACACCAACGCCAAGCGTGGATTGTCCTGACACATTTGTAGCGCCTGTGCCCCAGAGGTCGCGACGCCCGCCGAGTAGCCCTCGCCGAGCAAAAAGTCGCGCAAGGTTTCCGCCAACTCGACGTCATCATCGACCACCAGGATCTCGAACTCGGTCATGCCCGGGCCTCCGTACGCCGTGAGCGGTGGATGGGAAGGAAGACCCGCGCCCGTGTGCCACGCTCCGGCATGCTTTCCAGAACGATTTCGCCTCCGTGCTGTTCCACGATTGTCTTAGCAATTGCGAGGCCAAGACCTGTTCCTTTGCCGGGTGGCTTGGTGGTAAAAAATGGTTCGAAGAGGCGTGCCCGGTGCGTTGCGGAAATACCGCAGCCATCGTCGCTGATGCCGATCTCAACCCGGTCGCCCCGGGTGTGCACGGTGATCTCGATGTTGCCTTCGCAGTCGATTGCGTCCAGCGAGTTGCGCAGCAGTATGAGCAACAAAGTTTCCACTTGATTGCGGTCGGCGAGGATGGCGACGTTCGCCGACCCATTCGGCTGCCAATGTATGTGCGCCTTTTTTTCCGCGCAAAAAGGGGCAATGAATCCCTGGACGGCGCTGACCATCTCACCGACCTGTTCAGGTTCGGGAGCGAATGCCGGACGGCGGGAAAAGTCGAGCAGCCGGCGCACGAACTGCTGGCAAAAGCCAATCGTTTGTTCCAGGCGTACGAGGTCCGGTTGCAACGCGTGCCCCGGACCCTCACATTCACGCATCATCTGCACGCGCAGAAGCAGGGAAGCCAGCGGCGTGTTGAGATGATGGGCGGTGCCGGCAGCCATCTCACCCATGGCCGTAAGCTTCTCCAACTCCAGAAGCCTTTCCCGCAGACGCACGCGCTCGCGTATGTCGGAGGTCACCTCGAGAAAATAAAGCGATCCCTGCTCCTGGAACGGCAACAGGCTCACTTGGACTTCAATCTCTTCCCCGGATCTGTCCCGCCGCCGGGTCTCCTGGTCGAGTACGGCCATGCCCGATCTGACCTTGGCCAGAAATTCCTGCAGTTCAGCCTGGCGCGCCTCGGGCACCGTCGGTAGAGGACGATTCAACACCTGCGATTTGGTGAAGCCGTAGAGATGCTCGGCCGAGGCGTTCCATTCCAGTACGCGAAGCTCGGAGTCATAGAGCGCCACCGCACCCGGCGAAGATTCCAGCAGGCCGCGGTAACGCTCGTGTGAGCGGCGCAGCTCCTGCTCGGCTACTCGCCGGTCGCGCAGGACGAACCAGGCTGCCCACATAGCCAGAAGCACGGCGGATGCGATGCCGCGGCTTATGTACAGGTAATGCAGGGACAGGTAGTCGAGATCGCGAAAGAAACGATTTTCCACCAGCTCCCAGAAAGCAAAGACGAGCGCGACAATGCTGACACTGGAAAGCAGCAACGTAGCCCAGAACCAGCGCTGCTTTTGTTCAGTTAACATCAACTTGCTCCCCGAGTTCAGGCGGGATGTGGATATGTGGCGTGTGATGGGTTTTATCTTTCCGGCGCACAAATGGCAGTGATATATATCACACGGCGTTGTGTCAGGCGGCAGACGCTAGCGCTTTGTCACCGGATTGGCTGGTTGCGCGGCGGCAGCTTACAAGGTTCGCCTTCAGATCACTGGCCCGTATCTTCTGTCATCTCCCGACAGTTACAATTCCGGCAGTTGCATCGACTTCCACCCAATCTCCGGTCTTGATTTCCGCGACCGGATCTACGTTCAGGCCGTCGATGATAGGCAAGGTTGTGTTGTACAACTTGCCGGCTAGAATACCGCCGGCGGCCAGGATACCTTCCGTTCGTTGGTTGATAATAGCTGCCGGAGCGTTGCCGCAGCGGGCCAACTCGAGAATGATGGCGGCGCCTACGGTCGAACCACGCCCTTCAGGGAAAACGAAGACCTTGCCTTTGATGTTCCGGCCACACAGTTCATGCCGCTGGTCGATGATCTCGCCCGTAGCTGGATCGACTCCGCCCCAAAACCCGAACATCTGCCGCGTGACGAGCGCCGGCCCAGCGTTCTTGCCATCGGTTACACCTTTGCCTTGGAATGTCTTCATGCCTCCCCTTCCTAAACCCTGCCACTCACGGCGGCCTCTACGCACTCCGCGGTGCTGCCGAACACAACATCCGTCTTGCATTGCATGGGAGCATAGTATGAGCACTTTCCGGAATCGGTCATCAGGGTTTTGAAGCCCCAGGTTTCGACCGGAGAAATTAGCATGCAAGTCTCGGTAGCAATCTTGACGCCCAGCCCAGCGAATTCCGCCAGGATTCCCATCCGCTCGGCCAGATCCCGGATTTGCTTGGTTGTGTAGATCCAGAACTCAGTGTTGGGGGAAACCTTGCGTCCAGCCAGCAGTTCCTTTACCTTCTGGATTTCGACGATGCTGTAGTGCGGACAGCCAACGGCTACGAGGTCAATCTTCGCGTTCTTCACCGTGCACATCTCGTTTTGTGTGGCCTTGAGAACTTCGCCGGTCACGCTTACGCTACGAGTAGGCTGGTTGGGCCCAAACGCCTGCTCTTTGCTTCGCGCTTCCGGCGTGATGCCAACCAGGTGGACCAGAGCCAGCGGTCCGGAAGCAGCGGCCGCGGCCAGCATGGATTTTAATTCATCCATCGCCGGACTGCCCGCGAGCCCGACCACCACACCGATATCCCCGCCCAAGGTCTTGCCCAAAAAATAGCCGAGCACCGGATATTCCCATGATGCCAGCGTCCGACCGCCAATTTCCATCTCCACCAGCACAGTGCCGTAGCGATTCTCGTCGAGATGCAGGCCATATTCCGGCGTGCGACCGGTGAGCCCAATGCAGACATCCACCACGGCGGTCTCGCGATTGGAACGCGCACCCAAAACGGAGTTGATGAAAGCCACGGCCGAAGACTCCGTCCAGCCAACATGCTCGCCAAAACGTGGAGCCATTCCCATGAAGTGTGGCAGGCAGGTCCAGCTCATAATAGCGCCCATCTTCTCGTAAGCCTGGGCCACGCGCTGCTGTTTTTCGGCGTAGGTTGCGGGCGTCTTAAACGCCTGCCAATTCTGAGTGTCCATGCCGCTGGGATCCAGGGTGGTCGGGACTCGAAACTTGCCGCCCAGGGCCGCGAATTTCTCACAAACTTCCAGGCCGGCGTCGAAAATGCTCTTATACATAGCCAGCACGATATGCGCACTGGCCACCGGAATCAGCCTCTTGGCGCCGAATTTTTCACCGACCTTGACCAAAATCTCCATGGCGAGCTTGACGGCTTCCCCCTGATCGCCCCTCAGCATCGCCTCTTCTTCGTGGGTCAAAATCATTTTGCTCTCCCTATTCCGGAGGACGCCCGAATGTAGTGCTGGCCTCCGAGCCATGGGCCCATCCCAGGCAAGGCTTGTTTTGGCTTGCGAGGGGCGTAAGGCCAGTATTCGATGGGGCGTCCTCGCCAATGCTAACGCAGGTGGACATGGGGCACCATCAGATGCACACCACAGTAGGACAGGCCCCTCCCCATGCCCGCATAGGTCAAAACACCTAGATTCCCAGGTAGGCAGCGCGCACCTTTTCGTTTGTCGCCAGCTCTTCGCTGGGGCCTTCCAGAACCACTCGCCCGGTTTCCAGCACGTACGCGCGCGTGGAGACCGCGAGTGCCTCGACCAGGTTCTGCTCGATCAGCAGGATTGAGACTCCCTGGGATGAAATCTCCTTGATGGTGCGGAAGACGTCCTCCACTACGATCGGGGCCAGGCCAAGCGAAGGCTCATCGAGGATAAGCAGCTTGGGTTGTGTCATCAGCGCCCGTCCGATGGCAAGCATTTGCTGTTGGCCGCCACTGAGCGATCCGCCCAGATGGTTATCCTTTTCCTTGAGCATAGGAAATAGGCCATACACCTTCTCAAGGTTCTCGGGGCGCTTGGCGCGGGCCGAGGGAACATAGCCGCCCAGAAGCAGATTGTCTTTCACCGTGAGCTGCGCAAGCACTCCTCGGCCCTGCGGGATGTGAGCGATGCCGAGCGAGGCAAGGGTGTGGGGGGGCAGCTTGGTAAGTTCCTGACCGTCAAAGACGATGCTGCCCGACCAGACGGGGATGAGGCCGGAGATCGCCTGCAGCAGCGTCGTCTTGCCCGCGCCGTTGGAACCGACCAAGGACACCGCTTCACCGCTTCCCACTGTCAGGGAAACCTTGTCCAGCACCTTCATATCGCCGTAGCCGGTCGTGATTGCCTTGATCTCAAGCACGCTTGAATTTCCCTCCCAGGTAGGCCCTTATGACTTGGTCGTTGTTCATCACGGCCTCCGGAGCTCCTTCGGCCAGCAACTCTCCCTGGTTCAAAACCGCAATCCGGTGACACACGGAGCAGACCGCCTTCATCACATGCTCGATGAAGACGACGCTGATGCCGTTCTTGTTGAGTAGCCGCACCAACTCCAGCCCCTCCTCCATTTCGTGAGGATTCAGGCCGGCCAGGCATTCATCCAACATGATTAGCTTAGGCTTCAGGGCCAGCGCGCGGCACAGGTCCAGACGCTTTCTTTTTTCCACTGGAAGGCTTGCGCTCTTCAGATGCATGGCGCTATTCAGCCCGGTCATCTCGATGCACTCCAGAGCGACCGTCTCCGCTTCAGCCGTGTGGTTGGTGTGCAGTAACGCCGCGATGGTCACGTTTTCAAGCACGCTCAGGTTGAGAAAAGGACGCGATGACTGGAACGTTCTGGCAACTCCGTGGCGGGCCATCGCCGGCGGCGTTTGCGCCGTGACATCAACACCTTCCAGCAGCACGCTGCCGCCATCCGGTGGATAGAGACCTGCAATCGCATTGACTAATGTCGATTTGCCTGAGCCATTGGGCCCGATCAATCCGAGGATCTCGCCGCGCTCGAGTTGCAGCGAAACGTCTTTGAGCGCATGCACGCCGCCGAAAGACTTTTTGAGCTTGGTAACCTTAAGCATGGGTTCCATGAGCAACCTGCGTCTTCTCGGCCTGTTTCTTGGGCCGGAATTTGTTAAAGAACGAGATGAGCCCCTCAGGTTTGAGGAGAATCACGACGATCAGCAAGGTTCCATAGAGCACCAGATTGGCTCCGCCTCTTACCCCCCCGAGAAACATATTGGTTAATTCCGTGAGGAGCACAATGACCGCTGCGCCCAGGATGGGTCCCCACAGCGTTCCGATCCCACCGACGATCACCACCACCGCGATTTCAATCGAAAGGTTGACACTGGCAACGCTATCGGGGTCGATGTAGCCGACCGTGAACGCATAGAGAGCTCCGCAGGCGGCCACAATCGCCGCACTGAGCATGAAAGCAACCATCTTAACCTGGGAGCTCTTCACACCGAGCGACTCGGCCGCCTCCTGATCCTCGCGGATGGCGGCCAGATAACGCCCGATTTTTGCCCTTTCCATAAGGCGCATGATGGAGAAGACGGTCACCAGCATCGCCAACGCCAGATAGTAATAAGGCGCCTTGGAGTTGAATTGCAGAAACAGCGGGTCATTGCCATGAAAAGGAATTGGCACGCCGTTGGCGCCTGCCGTGAAGTCCTTGAAATGCAGCAGCAGCGTGCGCGTGATCTCGCCGGAAGCGATGGTGGCCAGCGCAAAGTAAGGCCCGCGCAAGCGGAAGCAAGGCAGGCCGATGATGACCGCGGCCACCACTGCCAGCGCCATGCCGATCACTCCGCCCACGAGCGGCGTCAACCTCTTGTAAACAACGAACAACACCGAGGTATAGGCGCCAATGGCAAAGAACGCCGAATGGCCAAGCGATAGTTGCGCGCCATAACCGCCTATCAGGTTCCATCCCATCCCCATTGTGGCGAACAGAAAGACCATAAAGAAGATGTGCAGGTAGTAAGGGACGTGCACGAACAGTGGAATCGCAAGCACCACGAAAATGAGCGCCGGCAGCAGGAGTTTTGCCGTTTTGGGGTTCATTTCGTGGCCCCTCCAAACAGTCCGCTTGGCCGGATGAAGAGCACCGCGAGGAAGATCAGGAAGGTAAATAGTTGCGACAAATCCAGCGAGATATAGGTACTGCTGAGCGCTTCGACAATGCCGATGATCAACCCGCCGAGCAATGCGCCGGTCACCGATCCCATTCCGCCAAGCACAACCACCACAAAGGCGGTCAGGTTAAACAGCGTGCCTACGCCGGGAAAAACATAGAACATGGGCGTCAGCAACACGCCGGCCGCGCCCGCCAGAACGATGCCGATAGCAAAGGCGATGGTGAAGCACCTGATTGGATTGATGCCTAGCAGGGTGGCGACTTCGCGGCTTTCGGCAGTCGCCCTCATGGCGCGCCCCAGGTCGGTCTTGTTGAGCAGAATCGTCAAACCTATAACCATTAGCAGCGCCACCACGAAGGCAATCAAGCGTGGCACGGAGAGGCTGAGACCGCCCATATGGAACGCCTCATCTTTGATGGGTGTGTCAATCGAAAAATATTCGGCGCCAAAGATGACCAGGATCAGGTTTTGCAAAACGATGGACAATCCAAGAGTCAGCAGGATGAAAGCTTCATCGGGTTTGCCGATCACCCGGATAATCAGAAATTTGAAAACGGCATAGCCGAGCGCGAACATGACCGCCCCGACAATCAGCAATCCGGGATATGGGCCGATATGGGCAAATGTGGCCAGCATCCAACTGACGTACATGGCCAGCATTACGAACTCTCCCTGGGCGAAGTTGACGATTTTCATGACGCCGAAGATCAGCGTCAATCCGGCGGCAACCAGCGCGTAAACGCCGCCCACCATCAGCCCGTTGAGAGTCGTCTGCAGAAAGATGGTCGCATTCACTATGCTGTCTCCTCCGGCTTAACAAAAAGGGGTGCCCGAGCGGCACCCCCAATGCGGATTGATCTACTTCTTGGGAGGCTGGTAACTGCGCGATGCGTCAACCTCAGGGTAAATGGTCCGTGGCTGGTTGTCCTGCCACTGGATCATGATCGGATGAACGACGGCGTTGAAGCCGGTGCTATCAATCTTTATCGTCCCCGGCTGCATCATGCCACCGACCAGGCCGCTGTCATTGTAAGTTGCCAGATAGTCGCGAATTTTCTTGCTGTCGCTTGACTTGGTCTTCTCCATCGCGTCGGCAAACATGCGAATGGCCACGTAGCTCGGCCCGGCATGCTCGCCCATGAAGGCCCCGAACCTCTTTTGATAGCGTTCGGTGACCGCCGCCAGCGCTGGGTTGGAGGACATGGCTTTCGAATCCCAGTTCCAGGAACCGACCGAGACGAAGCCGTTGGCCGCGGCCCCCATTTCGGTAAAGAACGCCGGCCAGATGAATCCCGCGCCCCCGCCGATGACGACCGGGTGCACATTCATCTGATTCATGGTGCTGATGATCAGCTTCGCGTCAGTCGTGTAGGCAACCGGGAACAGCGCTTGCGCCTTCGACGCCTTGACCTTGGTGACCAGCGATGAGGCGTCGGTGAATCCGTGCGGATACGACTCATAAAGCACCAGGTTGAATCCGCCCTGGGTTACAAAGTCCTTAACGCCGCCCGCCGTCGAGACGCCGTATCCGGAGTTTTCGTAAACCACGGCAATATCCTTAATCCCCAGCTTGTACTTGTCGCTCAACCATTTCAGGAACTGGACCTGTGTGTTGCCGAACTGGCTGCCGTGCGGCGCAATCTGGAATGTGTACTTGTAGCCTTGGCCGGTGATCTGGTCGTTAATCGAATTGCAGATGACGGGAATCTGCGCCTTCTCCGCGATCGGCAGCATCGGCAAGGCAATTCCGCTGATGCCGGGGCACTTGGCAGCCACAACTTTTTCGGTGCTGAAGACACGCTCGGCAGTGGAGGCGGCGTTCTTAGGATCGCTCGTCATATCCACAGCCACCAGCTTCAGCTTGGCGCCGCCGAGCGCCTTAATGCCGCCGGCGGCGTTGATGTCGTCCACAGCAAGTTGCGCCCCGTTCAGATCCTGTATGCCGGCGTCGGCGTTGCTGCCCGACAGGCAATCCATGTCAGCGATTTTGATTTCCTTTTCTCCACCCCCCTGGCAAGCGATCATTGCGAAGCCAAGGATGGCAAGTAGCGTAGTAAGCACGACTGACCACAAAACTCGATTCTTCATTCTGCTGCCTCTCGTAGATGGAATTCTTACATTCCAATTAGGAATAGTTGTAGAAACCGCGGCCACTCTTGTGGCCGAGCCAACCCGCCTCGACCTTCTGGAACACAGGGCACGGCTGGTACTTCTTCAATTTCCCTTCGAGGAGTCGCAAAACAGCTTACAAGCAATTCATGGCGGCATCAAGCTTTAATTGCCCTGCAAGCTTTCGGTACTAGAGCGGACGCGGATATTGCCGCCGTGCTTCTCGATGATCTGGTTTCCGGCTGCTTCGGTCTGCGCCACAGTTCCGCTGACCATCAACCTCCTATGTGGTTACCGACCTGCTTGAGCCCGCCTGGCGCAGGCTTGAGAAGTAAAGAAATGTCCGTCGTAAATAGTTCGCAGCTTAGGCGCCGGTGAGGACCGGCGCCGTTTTGCCAGAAGCATGACAATCACCGGCCGCCCAGTGGCGGTGTAGACTGCGGCGGCTTGCGAGCGTGCGTCGCCTGCTCGAAGCTGTACGCAATCTTCAGCAACTGCGGATCACTGAACGGCTGGCCAAGGAATTCGATCCCGACCGGCACGCCAATGGGCGCACTGGCCGTCGGTGTCGAGAATCCCGCCGGAACCGTAATTGCCGGAAATCCGGTGAGCGAAGCCAGGATGCCATTGCGCTCCGCCTGGTTCATGTTGCCGATCATCACCGGCAACCGCTTCTGATGCGGGTAGACCAACGCCACCAGGTTGTCCTTCGCGAGTGCGTCCGCCAGCCGCACCCGCAGGTCATCGATCTTGACGCGCCGATCTTTGTAGTCGGGCTCGTTGAGGCCATTCTGCTGCGCTTCCGCGGAAGCCAGGAACTTCTCCAGCGAAGGCTTATGATAATTGCCCGTGGCGATGAGCTCGGCCAGCGAGTGCACCGGAGGGTTGGGCTGAGCCTTGAGGTAATTGTTGAGATCGTACTTGTATTCCCACTTCTGTACGTCGAGATCGGAAGCCAGCATGCCGGTATCAAACGCTGGATCGTTTACCTCCACTAGGGTTGCGCCTTGCTTCTTCAGCACCTCCAGCGCATTGGCCATCACGCGGTTGACTTCCTGGTGGTCGGGGCCGCTTCCAAATAGTGTGCGCAGCACGCCGATGCGCGCCCCTTTCAGGCCATTGCGGTCGAGAAAAGCGGTATAGGTGTGAGGGACTTTGCCCACGCCAAACGCGGTCACGGGATCATCCGGATCGTAGCCGGCCATCACGTCGAGCATGACCGCGGCGTCGGCTACGGTTCGCGTGATCGGCCCGACCGCGTCCTGCGTAAACGAAACGGGAATCACGCCGGCGCGACTGATCAGGCCACGAGTCGGGCGAATGCCGACGAGACTATTGGCCGAGGATGGCGAGCGAATAGAGTTCACCGTGTCCGAGCCGGTGCCGACCGTGGCAAAGTTGGCCGCCAAGGCGGCCCCCGTGCCGCCTGAAGAACCACCCGGGGTGCGCGTCAGCTCGTACGGATTCTTCGTCTGTCCGCCCAGCGAACTCGCCGTCACTCCGGCCAGCGCCAACTCGTGCATGTTCGTTTTCCCCAGGATGAGGGCTCCGGCTCGGCGGAAGCGCACCACGGTGAATCCGTCCTTGGGTGGCTGCATGCCCTTCAAAGCCAGCGACCCGCCAGTGGTTGGCATGTCGGCGGTGTCGAAGACGTCCTTCAGCACCAGCGGGATGCACTGCAGTGGTTTGAGCTTGGCGCCGCGCTTGAACGCCTGGTCCATGGCATTGGCCTGCTCCAACGCCTTGGGATTGATGTACAGCATGGCATTCAGCGCCGGGCCCTGTTGGTCATATGCCTTGATCCGGTCCAGGTACTGCTGCGCCAGACTGCGGCAAGTCAGCTTGCCGCTCTGCATTGCGCGATGGATATCGCTGATGGAAGCTTCCATGAGCTGAAACTGCTGCCCTGCCGCGTTAACGGTCACAAGAAACGCTCCCACCACCAGCACGAGAATCTTCGCCTGTAGGCGCATGGATTCCTCCTTGGTTTAACGTAGATTTCGTTCGTCTCCTTCTGAATTGCGAGCAACAATAAGATGAACAACGGGGCTTGTCAAGCCAACACGTTTGCGGCTACACGCGCTGGTACAGATCGGAATGGTGAGTGCCGCCTGGCCCACGCAATTGCAAGCAGTTACCGGCTGCTGAAGTTGCTCCGCGTCTGGAACAATCAGTAATGGAGGCGGTGAGTGGCACCATTAGGGCTGCAGACGTTACCGTCCACAGCCCTGGAGCAATGGTTGTTAGTGTTTCATTTGCCGGAACGGGAACAGGTTGGTCGGTACGGGAGGCCAAACTTTCGGGCGAACATGCAGTGCATTCACCCCCACTGCTCCATGCTACTGTTCTCCAATCAGATCGCGGACGAACTGAACGAGTTTTTCAGCGGAGAAGAATGCAAATACTGACTGCGGACGATGATGACGCCTGTGACAGTGCCATCGAACTCGCACGCCTCGTCAAGCGATGGCTTCCAAAATGGTGTGAGTGGGAAGCTCCCCAAATGCCAGGAATGCCCGCGACATGCGTCTCTCTCTGGCGTTCCTGAGCGTTCAGACGCAATCGAGGGGTTTAAGGATACTGGTTTCCCCCAAACGGGGAATTTATGTCTATCTGGGCAGCAAGCGCAACGACGCCAAGCAAATGTGGCGTTCTGGATGTTCATGGAAACAAAGAAGATACATACACACTAAAGAATCTATTTCAAAGTTGCTGAAGTTTGTAAGCTGAGTTTGCGTTTGCAATCTCGGCCGTAAAGAGTACTATGTTGGCCATTCTAGTGGCAAAGAAAAAGAGACCTTCTAACCGCTTTACCTTTATATCGGTTTTTTGGCGGTGGAGTATTCATTGGGCCAACGTAGAGGACCTCGCAAAGCCTACTCGCAGCCATGACGGAGGCTCCAAATGGCGGCATTCGCCGGGCCGATGTTGTTAAACCTTCGCGTTGATTGTCTTTTGGCAACCAAGTTATGGGGCCGAACATTTTCCGCGCTCACCGCGATGACTTTTCGGGAAAAGGGAGAAGAAGCGGTCCATCGGCTTTGGTTTCAGCTGCTGACGTGCCACCAGGTCGGCCACTACCGCGAAGGCTTGCGCAAGCTTGGTATACGTGATAACGAACCACCAGCAGTCGCCGCAGCCAAGTACCACTATTTTACGAACGTACTGGGCGGTCTCGATCTTGAATACATAGAGGAGTCTCCGAAGAAAGTTTGGATTCGTTATCTGGCTCCCATGTGGACCTACGCTGGCGTCGCCATGATGGCCATGCCCGGTAGCTTGCGACGTACCATCTTTTCCGCCTGGCATCCAAGAAATGGCGTCCTCATAGGGTGCCCGCGTCTTGGCTGGGTGAGCACCAAGTTCATTATGGAAGGAGACCCCTACGACGAGGGTTACTTCAGGGAGTACGAGCGTGATCTAGGGCCCGAAGAGATCATGCGCTACGAAGTAGTCTCGCATACTCCCGAGTGCGACCGAACCAAGCGCCCTGTTCTCGATCCTATTCAATGGCCCGAAGAGCGCAAGCTTAAAGCTCGGCGCAACTATTCCGCGGGCTACGTTCGCACCACTGTTGATGTCCTGTACAGGATGTTCGGCTCCACCGTGACGAACTTCATCATTAGCCAGACTCAACGTTGCCTTGCGATCCAATATACTCACGAGCTGGCGAGCGATATGGGCCTGAAAGGCGCCGGGGACGTCTCGGGCGTCGCTTCGTTCTTTACCAGGTTGCTGATAGCCTGCGGGCAGAAATTCGAAACCGAACAGCTCAGTCCTTCGCGATATCGAATCGTACTGAGCACCTTCAAGCCTTTCGATAGCGACGCGTATGACGGCCTGCGCGAGGCTTGGTTCGCATTTCAGCAAATGAGTGCACGCCTGATCAGCCCACGCGTTGCGGTTGGACGACGATACGAAAGTGACCATGAGGTATGGGAAATTGAGGACGTAGGTCACTGGCGTTGGTAACCGTCGTTGTGCGTTGCCTGCTCTAAGAAGGTTTTGGAAAGGATCCTAATCTCTGTCGATTCTCTTCTGGTAGCGGCACCCGCTCTTGTCCGCCTTCGCGGCACGAAAGGATAGACCAAATGGCCTATATAGATGACATCACCTTGAGACAGTTGCTGGAAATTCGTGCCAGGGAGGACGGCGGCCGTCCTTACTGCTTCTTTGAAGACGAGACGATTACGTTCGGTGAGCTTGAAAGCAGGGTCAATCGTTTGGCAAATGGGTTTCTGACACTCGGGCTTCGCGCGGGAGACCGGGTTGCGGTGATGCTGCCGAATCATCCCGACCACATCTACACCCTCTTTGCGCTGGCGAAGCTCGGCGTTACCTACGTTCCGGTAAACGTAAACCTGAAGGGAGATAGTCTTGATCTCTTGCTGAACCTCTCTGATCCTCGGGCCGTAGTAGCCGACCGCCGTTATAGCGGAGCGCTCGCTGAAGTTCTTGCACGCCCGCGTTCGGTGGAGTTCCTGGTGTGGCGTGGAGAAGGCGGTGGCGGCGGTATACCGGTGAGGAACTCGACGAGCATTGATGAACTAAGCAAGGGGGCTTCGGCCGATGTTCCGCCTGTTCCTGGTCCGGGGCCCGATGACGTGTTGTTGCTCAGTTACACCTCGGGCACCACCGGTATGCCTAAAGGCGCTCCTCTCAGCGATAGGATGTGGCGAGCTTGCGCCTATGGCTGTGGGCTTGCAAGCGACGTCCGTGAAGGCGAAGTGATGTTGCTTTGGGAGCCTATTTATCACATCGGTGGAAGCCAGGTGCTTCATCTCTGTCTTGTGCGCCGTGCCAGCATCGCGATGCTTGAACGCTTTAGTGCAACGCAGTTTTGGGACCAGGCTCGGCGTTATAGGGCAACCCAAATACACTATCTCGGCGGAATTCTTCAGATGCTGCTGGCGCAGCCGTCGCGGCC
>JBEKQR010000062.1:0-14248 GCA_049519515.1 Candidatus Korobacteraceae bacterium | reverse complement strand
TAGTGCTCGGACGGGGAAGAAGCAAGCTCAGTTCTCCCGCATCGATTCGAGCCAAGTGCGAATCGACGCTGGTTCGAATCGGAGATATTTGCCGAGTTTGATGTGCGGCATCCGCTCCGCACCCCTGCGGCGCGTGCGCTCGTAAACCCACGAAACCGGAACTTTAAGCGCTTCGGCGATTTCGGAAACGGTTAGCAGTTGTCCGTTGATTTCATGTTGCTCTATGGTCTGCATTGTCCACCTGTTCAACCGGATGAAACCGGGTTGCGTATCGAGACACTTCGTCGAGTGTTCCGATTGCGTTTTTTTCGCACTCCCAATCGAAACTTGCCCAACTCAGCCGAATCGAATTGCCCGAGTAACGTACGCCTGCCCACCGCTCGCAACCGGAAAAAAGCCGGTTGGATTCGATGGCATTCCTCACGGCGAGCCTCCAATCGGAACCGCGAAGGCTCGCAAATAGTTTTCTTCGTCGAGTTCGATCCCGATAACCCGAAACATCTCGCATTGGCGTTCCGTTGCGGCGTCACGGTGAACCGCTAAAAGAAACCAGATTGAACTTCGAACAAGTGCCCAAGAGATTTCCGGTTGAAATTTCGGGAACAACCGTATTTTTCGCGCCGTGGTGATTCGCCGCGTCCCTTTTGGAACGGATAACAGCAGCTCTTTTGTCAGATATTTCGATAGGTACCGGGAAACACTCTTAATCTCGGCTCTCCGAATCCAGACGATCCGCCCTCCGCCAAGGCCGTCCCAGGTCCGGCTAATCCAATGCTGCTCGATATAGCGGTCAATCAAAACATGAAGGTGCGGGACGCCTTTCCCGTTGAACTCCAGAACGGAGATGTATTTCGGAGATTCTCCGAACTTCCGGCGAAGATATGTCCGAAACTTGTTAAATACGGAACGCAAATAGCGCACTTGATCCTCGACTTCCGTGAGCTTTGACGGGTCCAGGGTCAGAGTCAGAAAATATCGGAGGCGCAATTCTTCAGCCGATTGGCGGATCGCTCGTTTGGCAAGTCTTGCTTTACGGGGTCCGCAGTAGCAGCAAGACCACGATCCACAGTTGACCCTCCAATATCGGGTCACAATGTATATCCACCGTGCATTAGTTCCGGGTAGCCCGTGACTCATCAACCGATCCACGGCTGAGTTCCTCAGGAGCAGACTTCGGGACCATGGCGGATTTACTTCGGCGGACCTGGTGCCCAGGTGCTTTCAAGTTGAGCAAGCGGCTACAACAATTTAGCGCGAGTGCGTGACGGGGGTCACGCTGTGAGGTGAGACAGCTCGCTTACTGGCCGAATGTAACAATAGTCTTATATTGAGCAAGTTTATCAACTCGATAGTTTCGCTCAACACATGCGCGTCAATACCAAAGTCCGGTACGCCATCCGCATGATGGCCGACATCGCCAAACACGGCGATGGCCAGCCGGTTGCCCTCAAGGACGTTGCCAAACGTCAGGACTTATCCAAACTCTATCTCTCGCAATTGACCGGCGCGCTGAAGAACGCGGCGCTGCTCAAGAGCGTATGGGGCAACAAGGGCGGGTACGTGCTCAGCCGGCCCGCCTCCGAGATTCGCTTGCTGGAAGTATTCGAGGCCGTGGATGGCCCGGTTGCCATTCTCGACTGCGTTGCCGACGAGGCCTATTGCGACCGCGCCAAGTTCTGCGAATGCCGCAACGTCTGGGTAAACATAAACCAAGCTGTTACCGCCATCCTTGGCAAATACACGATTGCTGATCTGAACAAACAAGGCTCGTCGAAGTCTGGGGCGGGCGCATTCAACATTCTCAACTTGGCACAAGCGGAGGCGGCCAATGGTATCCCCGGCGACTTCTGTGCAACCGGTCGTAAAGACAATAAACGGAAAACTACTTCGCCTCGAAAAAGGTGATCTGACCGCCTTGCCGGTGGATGCGTTCGTTTTTTACGCGCGCGAAGACCTGAAACTCGGCAGCGGCTTCGGCACTGCAATAGAGTCTCGGGGTGGTGGGGCCGTCAAGAAGGAACTTGAAACACTCGCGTACCTCGGGATGAGCGAGGCGAAGATCACCTCGGCGGGTACCATGCAGGCGAAACACATCATTCATGCCTGTGGCCCAAAATTCCAGGAGGCTGGCGTAGAGCCAAAGCTGCGCAAGTGCATCGAGTCGGCGCTGGAAGCAGCGTCTAAGGCCAGCCTCCAGACGGTTGCTTTTCCCACCATGGGCACAGGCTTCTACGGCGTTCCGCTCGACCTGTGTGCCAAGGTAATGCTGGAAGTAATTGGGAAGTTCCTTGCACAGCAGAGCTCCGTACGGGAGGTGATTATCTGCGTTCTCGATAATCGAGAATTCAAGGCCTTTCAATCAAAACTGCAGGCCAACTGAGCAAAGGGAGGCGGCCGCCATGTATGAGACTAGTCCGCTATTACACTTCGCCGAAGACAAACTGCAAATAATCGCCCTGCTGTTCATGGCGACTGTCTACGCATTCAAAATACGTTGGATACTTCGCTTTCCAGCAGGCGGGGACAAGCAGGCGCCCGGCAACGCACGCGCAAACGGTCCCGCCGGCGCCAAGCTTTCCTTATTCTCGATTGCCATGCCGTGGGCGATGGGCAGCACCCGCCAGCATCCGTTTCTTTATCTGCAGTTCGTGATCTTCCATATTGGCGTAGCGGCTTCCATCACCATGTCGTTCATCATTCCATACATGCCGCAGTTGATTAGCGGACGAGCATCGCTCTTATCACTACAGATATTATTCCTTGCCGCCGCTCTGGTTGGAGTAATACGGCTAATCCGCAGGTTGAGCGATGTCTATCTACGAGCTATAAGCTCTCCTGACGATTACTTCTCGCTGGCGTTGCTGATCGTGTGGCTGGCGCTTAGTGCGTTCGCCGCACCCAACACCCGGGAAACAAGTGAGGCACCGCTACTGGCGTATTTCTTCATGACGGCGTTCTTCCTGGTCTACGTGCCTTTCAGCAAGATTTCCCATTACATTTACTACCCATTCGCGCGCTGGTATCTGGGCCGGACGCTGGGACACCGCGGCGTATACCCACTGGTGAAAGGGGCTTGAGCAATGGCAACCGCGAGATCTTACAAAGCGCAGAAGGTCGTCGATCGGCTGCAGCAGAAGGTAAACCGCCAGATCATGTTGTCCCTGGCCGCCTGCGTGCATTGCGGCATGTGCACCGATCAGTGCCATTACGTACTGGCCAATCCCGGTGATCACACTTACGCCCCGGCCTATAAAGCCGACCGCATCCGCAAGCTTTTCAAGGCGCACATCGACTGGACCGGCAAAGCGGTGCCATGGTGGGTGGGCGCAAAGAGCATCTATACCGACGAACAGCTGGAAGACCTAAAGGACACGGTTTTCGGCAAGTGCACGAATTGCCGGCGCTGCTCGTTCACCTGTCCGATGGGCGTCGACATGGCGACGTTCAACCGCATGGCGCGCGGCCTGCTAGTGCATGTCGGGGTCATGCCGGAGGGCGTTGCGCACGTCTCGAAAGACCAGTGGGAACTCGGCAACCAGATGGGTGTCTTACCAGAAGATTTCCTGGAAACGCTCAAGTGGATGGAGGAGGAACTGCAGTCCGAGTACAACGATCCCAGCATCAAGATTCCCATTGACAAGCCCGATGCGAACATCATGTACACCATCAACCCTCGCGAAGCCAAGTACGACCCGCGCACGATCGCCGAAGCGGCGGCTATCTTCCACTTCGCCGATGAGAACTGGACCATGACGACCGAAGGCTGGGACATGACCAACTTCGGGTTATTCAACGGCGACGACGAACTTGGCGCGGCAGTGTCCGGCCGGGTCTATGACACCGCCGAAAGGCTGCGCGCAAAGAAGATAGTCATGTCGGAGTGCGGACATGGCTACCGCTCGACCCGCTGCGAAGGACCCAACTGGGGCAAACGCAGTCTGGGCCTGCCGCTGGAGAGCTCCATCTTCACCATGCTCAACTACGTGAAAGAGGGTCGAATCAAGGTCGACAAGAGCAAGAACACTGAACCGGTGACCTATCATGACTCCTGCAACCTCGCCAGAAGCTGCGGGATCACCGAAGAGCCCCGCGAGCTGCTTAGGCTGGTGGCCACCGATTTCCGTGAAATGACTCCGAACCGGGCGGAGAACTTCTGCTGCACCGGGGGCGGGGGCGCCATGTCCATGGCGGAGTATGCCCCGCGCCGCCTGCAGTCGGGAAAGGTCAAGGCCGAGCAGCTCCGAGCAACGGGGGCCAAGATCGTCGTCACGTCGTGTCACAACTGCGTGGATGGCCTGTACGATTTGATCCGGCATTACAGGCTCGGCATGGAAGTGAAGCTGCTGGTCAACCTTGTATCCAATGCGCTGGTCGTGCCGGCACGCGTGGCAGAGCCGGTGGTCGCAAAGCCGGTAACCAAAGCGCTCGCCGGGCGCAAAATCCTGGTCGTCGACGATGAGCCGGATGTCAGAACCTATCTGCGCATGATCTTCAAGGACGAAGGTGCTGAGGTTATAGAGGTTCCTGACGCCAACCAGGCGATGCGTGCGCTTAAGGCGGGCAAGCCGGACTTGATGACTCTGGACTTGATCATGCCGCACAAGACTGGTGAGCACCTGTACTGGGAACTCAGAAAAGACCCGAATTTCGCCGATCTACCGATCGTGATCATCACCGGCTATGCGCGAGTAGAAACTCCGGCAATTAACTTCCATAAGTTCATCGCCGAGAAGAACCTCCCCGAGCCTGAAGGCTTCTTGGAAAAGCCTATCCAGCCGGAGGCGGTCTTAGACACAGCAATCAAGATACTGGAGAAGAAAACAGGCATTCAGAATTAAGCTGCGGAACACCTCGATGGAAGGAGGTGATCACAAATGCCTGACCAGACGAACCGACCATTACCGGAACTAAACGCGCTGGACCTTTCCTGCTCGGAGCTCTTCGACGAGGTTCCGTGCTGGATTTCCATCCAAGATCGAGAGTTTCGCGTGGTCAAAGCCAGCCGCAAGCTCATCGAGGATTTCGGTGAGCACCGGCTGCAGACGTGTTACAAGGTTTATAAAGGACGCACTGAGCCTTGCACGGAATGCGTAGTAGCCCGCACCTTCGAAGATGGTAAAGACCACACCAGTCAGGAAGTGCTATTTGACAAACGTGGGCTGCCGCATAGCGTTATGGTCAACACCAGAGCACTGCAGAACCGCGCCGGTGAAATCGTTGCCGTGTCCAAGGTGTTCGCCGATATTTCCTCGGAAAAGGAATTAACCAACCGCCTGCGCGACAGCCTGGTACGGTTTCACAATCTGTTTGAAAATGCCCCTTGTTTTATTACCGTTCAAGACCGCAAGTTCCGTATTCTGGAGGCGAACCGCCGCTTTGAAGATGGTTTTGGCGACCGGATTGGCGCCCACTGCTACGAGGTTTACAAGAAACAGCAAGAGCCATGTTCGAAGTGCCCCGTAGCCGAGACCTTCACGGATGGCCACGTACATACGTCGGAAGAGTTCTTCGTCGATAACCAGGGCCGGCAGGTACACGTGCTAGTGCACACAGCACCCATTCGCGATGCCGCAGGCGAGATAACCTCAGTGATGGAGATGTCGACCGACGTCACTGAGATTCGCACGCTGCAGAACAAGCTCGCTGAGTTGGGCCAACTCGTAGGTGGTATCGCCCACAGTGCCAAGAACATTCTGGAAGGCCTACGTGGCGGTGTCTATATCGTCAATTTAGGATTTCGGGATAATAACCAGGAGGACATCCGCACCGGCTGGGACATGGTGCAGCGCAACGTCGGGCGACTGTCCTCGGTCATTATGGACATGCTGTACTGTGCCCGGGAGCGGTCACCACGGCAGTTGCCGGTATCCTTGCCTGGCCTTCTGAAAGAGGTCTTGGCGTTGTTTGCTCCCAGGGCTGCGGAATTCCGTATTAAGCTGGAAGCCGAGTTGGACGCGGGCGCGGAAGCCGAGATCCTGGGGGAGCCCAAAGACATTCACTCTTTACTTTCTAATCTTCTTACCAACGCGATCGAGGCCTGTAACGCCGATCAGGATGATCAGAAGATCAACCGGGTCATCGCCAGGGTGTTCCAAGACAAAGACGAGGCGGTCGTCGAGGTTGAGGACAATGGGGCTGGAATGGATGCGGCGACCCGCGATGCGCTTTTCAAAGGTATCGTTTCAACTAAGGGAAATGCGGGAACGGGTCTTGGCCTACTCATGTCGCAGAAGGTCGTAACCGAGCACGGAGGAAGCATTACAGTACGGTCTGAACTGGGTAAAGGATCGGTATTCACAGTCAGGCTGCCGCTTCGGCGGTCGGCGGAGTTCAGCTCAAAAGAGGTGCAAAATGACAAATAGTCCGAAGAAGATACTTGTGGTGGACGATGAACCAGACATTTGCGTTTATTTATCGCGACTGTTCCAGGAAAACGGCTTTACGGTAACCTGTGCCGCTAACGGCGCCGAGGCCTTGCAGGCGGTGGAAAGAGAAAGCCCCGACCTCATTACTCTCGACATTTCCATGCCCGAGACGAGCGGCGTCAACTTCTACAGGACGATCAAGTCGCGAGCTGGCCTTAGCACAATACCGGTGGTCCTGGTAACCGGCGTGACCGGACCTAGCGGACCGAGCGATACGGAACGTTTCTTCAGTACGCGGAAACATGTGCCTCCACCGGACGGCTTTGTCGCCAAACCGATCGACCCGGAAGAGATGCTTGCCCTTGCCAGAAAACTGACGGCAGGCGCCAAGAACATAGCTGCAAGCGCTCACGTCAAATAGCTTCCCGGACGTGAACCCTGCCGCTAATATGCCCGAAAGGCGTTCGCGCGATCCGGGCTTCTCTCGTAATCACGAAAGACTAGTTCTGAATGGATGATCGGCAACTCGGAAGTAATCGTGAAACTATAACCCCAAGGGGCAGTAGATCAGATTCGGGGTCCCCCGAAACCGCGTTCGGGGAAGCGTAAAGTGAGGTTCTGGCCGAGTGGTCGCTAGCCGGAAACTATAACCTCTGAAAAGACGACAGTAGCTGTTGATGAATCACCTTATTACCACCTATCGAAAACTTGGGTCCAACTTGGGTCCATTCGCTGCCGAAAACCATGTAATTGGACCTAACAAGACGCAGAGCCAACCTAAGCGGGACAACAACTTAGCAAACTGGTTGTTGGTTCGGGATCAGGGGATCTACCCAAAACTCCTCCCTTAAAATCAATAAGTTACAGCGACAGGTTGGTGAACTTGGTAGATTCGTGAGGAAATCGCAGCTACAGAATCATCCACAGTGCCTTCGGCGCGACCCGCTGATTTCACGTATGCGCTTGTTTTCATAAGGTTGTGGTCGTTCGAGACCTCGGCCGACCACCTGGGTTTGCACCAGGGGCTTCCCCGTCATTGCGCGTTCCGAGCCGCCGACCGTTTGTCCGGGGCCTCATCTGTCACTTTCCAGAACGCGGTTTCGGAACCCCATTCACGCCACAGAAGTGGAGCCCTGAGAAATCACTGCAATCATTGATCATCAGGCCCGTTTCCGGCCGGGTCACGGCCTACGTCGTTACGTTAATCTGCTCCCGAATCCGCCACGACACTTCGCGTTGCGTAAACGGCTTTTGGAGGAGAAGAGTCGTTGGTCGGTCGGGCCTGCAGCTCCCTTTCTTGTACCCATAGCGGCGGTTTGCAAGATGATCAATGTTGACCAGTACTCGGAACCCGAAAAGTTAAATACTAACGATTCGTACCGTTCGGACGGGGAAGGAAACTTCTCACACCATAACTGCTCGCAGACACTCGAAGCGGAAGGAGCTCTCGATGACTTTTGACCTGATGGATCCTAAGTTGATAGCCGGCGTGGTTGTAGTAATCCTGGTTATCGTTGTTGCCGTTGCACTTTACGTGCGGAAACGCAGAACTACGGCAGGGTTGCGTCAGCGGTTTGGCCCGGAGTATGCGCGGGCGGTGCAAACGCATGGGTCCGAACGCCGGGCGGAAGCGAAATTAGTGGATCGTGAGAAACGGGTTGAAAAGCTAAAGATCCGCGATCTTGATCCGACGGAACGTGAACGCTTTTCAGACCAGTGGAACTCAGTGCAGTCGCGTTTCGTCGATTTCCCGAAGGGGGCAGTCACAGAAGCCGACGAGTTGGTGTCTTCCTTAATGCAGACTCGTGGCTATCCCGTAACCAATTTTGACCAAGGTGCGGCAGACATTTCTGTTGATCATCCCCGGGTGGTAGATAATTACCGGTCTGCCCACGAGATTGCTTTGCGGCTGCGGAAAGGCGAGGCAAGTACTGAAGATCTAAGAACGGCAATGATTCAATATCGCTCGCTTTTTGAGGATCTGTTGCAGGTACGCACGCCTGGGGACAAAAGAGACGTAGCATAACACGAGGGGCCGTCCATCAATGGATGACTAATTGGACCTGCTATGGAGCAGAAGAAAAGCTCACTGTGAACCCGCGCGCAAGAACTAAAGCGGCTGGAGGCGGGGGCGGCGGAGCCGAAAAGAATGCCGGCAACCGGCAACATTCACAACTGAACCGGGCATGTCGAAGGGCTGTAGGGCGATAAGCGAATCAACATCAAATCCAAGACGAGAGAGGTTAAGAATAATGGCGCAGTCAGTTTTTGAGCGAGTGGGCGAGCACATTGCCGAATCAGCGCGCAAGGCTTCTCAGACGACATCAGCCGTTGCTGATGCAATTGAGGATGGAGTTGGAGCGGCGAAGCGTGTCGCAAAAAAAGGCGGCGATGCTGCCGAAGATTTTCTAGATGACACAACCAAGCGCCTACAGCGACACCCTATCGAAACAGTTGTGGTGTCATTAGCGGTAGGAGTTGTCGCAGGAATATTGATTGGCTGGACGATGAAGCGAGGGCGGCTTTAACAACAGACCGATTCGAGTGGAGTAGTTATTGCTTCTCAAGTGGTGAGTCTAAGGAGCTGCCGTGTAGAAATGTGAAGAAGGGCCAGATTGTCTCAGGTGAAGGGTTCACCTACAAAAACGATGCAAGTGTAGCAACGCAAAACTGTCTCAGTGGAGGGGTTCACCCCAACACGGTGTAGGCAAAATTGAGGCTCTGGAAGCATCCAAGTTCATCAAAGTTTAATAGCTTTCAACAAGCGGCTTACAACAGATTCATAACAAATCGGTTATGGTCAACAGGGGTCAACGAGTTTCAATAGGCTTTGGAATCTGGTTCGGGAACAGGGGCTCTGCCCAGAGCTGCCCCTTGAAAATCAATAAGATACGGCCACCAAGTTATTGAACCTGATGGATTCTTGGGGCTTTGACCGATACAAAATCGTGCACAACCTCTTCAGTCGCCCTACCACACTGCCGTAAGCGTTTGTTTTCAGTGGATTAGGGCGGTCCATCCATCGGGCCGACCACCTGGGTTTGCACCAGGGGCTTCCTCACGGCGATTCGGTTGCCATCGCCGCGGGCCGCAATCTGCTTCTTGGCCTAATGGGCTGGAGACATGAACTTGCTTTGCATTCACCCTTTTTGAGATTGTCGTCCAACGAACTCGGCGACGTCTTCGAGGTGTGCTTGCATTGCAGCTTCCGCGGCAACCGCGTTGCCTTCCTTTATTGCGTTTAGGATACGGCGATGCCCTTGGCATGCCTTCATCGGATAAGCTGTAGCATGTAACGACCGTTCGTGCGACAGGAGTTCCATCAGCACTTCCACAACCCTTAATAGCACCGAGTTTTGTGCCGCCAGCGCGATGAGATGGTGGAATCTTTTGTCTTCCCCGTCCGGTACCTGCCTACGCCTTACCGTTTTTTCTGCTGCGACTAAGGTCTCTTTCATCTCTGAAATGTGTTCTGTGGTGGCGTTCCGGGCAGCCAGTGCAGCAAGTGATGGCTCTATAAGCTTGCGAACGTACATCAGTTCCACAACCGACTTTCGATTTCGTTCCAAAACCGATGTGATCGGACCAAGCAGTGCATGGTCAGAAATGTCGCAGACAACTGTTCCAACACCCTGACGCGGTCTGACAAGTCCCATCAAATGCAGCCGGCGTATGGCATCACGGATCGAGCTGCGACTGACTTGGAACGTTTTCATCAGTTCGCGCTCAGGCGGCAATTTCTCGCCAGGTTTTAGGCGCTCAATGACCAACTCTTGCAGGTGATCGGCTATCGCCTCAGCCACGTTCCTGCGTATGCCGCCAAACTTCTCTTTCTTGATCCCTTCGGCTTCTCTCACGATTGCCGTCTTCGCTGACGAGAAAAAATCGGCGAGGGGGATCGGAATCGCCTCGACAATTCTCTTAAGAAGACCTACGGAAGGATTAGTCCGATTTTGCTCAATCAGACAAATGATCGCGTTCGAGACTCCTGACCGCTCGGCCAAGGCACGTTGTGACAGTCCGTGTGAACCTCTTAGGGCACGCAGTCGCCCCCCAATGTCAATTGCATCCTCAATGTGCACATCCGCAGGATTAGCCATTCGATCGCTCGTCCCTGTGACCCATCAGCATAAGTTCACCTCTCGATCTTCTAACTGTTAAATATATTCATTTGGCAGCCGGCGCATATAGCACTCACGTGCCACTTTGCTAAAAAGAGCTTGTTCTAAACGATTAAGCATGTTAAAAGGTAGCCCACCTTTTAAGCTCGACCGAACGCCGCTGGGAATTTGCCAGCAAAAGGCAGAGTGCCCATGCTCGTTTACGGACGGGGCGAGATGGTCAAACGCAACGTGGATTCAGGCGTCGAAGCCTAACGTTGTCAAAGCGGCCTTCATAAGTACACAGAAGTTCGTCTCCTAGGAGACGCCGGACTCCTGAACAACAGTGATCAACAGGAGAAATGTTGATCGAGAAAGGGAAGCGTTTATGCCTTCGGGTACAGAAAGTCTCCAGTCGCAGGAAGTTGGTTCGAAAGTTGAGTTACGCCCACCCCAAGGATACGGGGTTGGCTTTATTCTAAGACTCTTTATTCCATTCGCGATGGGGTTTTTCCTCTCGGTGCTCTTTCGTGCAATCACGAATGTGTTGGCACCGACCCTAATCGCGGAGTTCAAGCTAACTGCGTCCAATCTGGGGCTGATGGCGAGCGTTTACTTCATTGTATTCGGGGCCGTCCAAATGCCATTGGGCATTTGCCTGGATCGGTATGGCGCCCGTCGAACGCTCACGCTGATACTGATGGTAGCCGCGATCGGCGCAGTCTGGTTTTCCCAGGCGCCCAGCTTCACACACTTGCTGATAGGGCGCATTCTGATGGGATTTGGTATGGCGGCTTGTTTGATGGCGGCATTCAAGGCGTATAACGAATGGATTCCCCCGGAAAGGCTGCCACTCATCAATGGGTGTCATACCTTCGTTGGCGGGCTCGGCGCTATCACTGCCACAAAGCCAGTTTTTCTCGCGCTGAAGTTTACGAGCTGGCGCGGAGTATTCATCGGTATGGCCGCGCTTTGTTTATTAACGTGTTTCTTGATCTATTTCGTCACCCCTCGTAAGAAGCAGGAAGGCAATGTCACCGAGCCGATGACTACACAGATGAAGGATGTCGTACGGATCGGGATTACCGCTGACTTTTGGCGACTCGCTCCCGCCGCGACTATGATCCAGGCCACCTATGTCGCACTAAACTCGTTATGGATTGGCCCTTGGTTAAAGGATGTAGCCGGGCTATCCAAGACTGCGGTTGCTGACAAGTTGTTGATCACCGCATTCGGTCTGACCATAGGATACATTCTAGCGGGCACTGTCGCCGACCAGCTAAGGAAGGTCGGAATCACAACGGCCGGAGTCGCTCTTGGCGGGACCACATGCTTTACGCTGGTACTGGGCGCGATAGCGATTATTGGGGCACCCGCAGGCGTTATGTCCTGGGCCCTACTACTCATGTTTGGACCATTTGTGCTTCTCTGCTATCCGGTATACATGGGGATGTTTGATCGTAAACTAGCAGGACGGGTGATCACACTGTACAACCTCTTGGTCTTCTTAAGCATTTTCGCTATTTCCTGGATTATGGGCATCATTATCGACATGTGGCCGCCCATTGCCGGAAACTACAATCCAAGAGGCTATCACGTTGGCCTGTTCATTTTGTTTGTCATTAACGCACTGACTATCGTGTGGATGGTGCTTTTCAAAAAGGGAAAGCTTCCCTTTTACGAAAAAGTAGAAGAGCAAGGGCGCGCCGCTCGTGCGTAATTTTTGCCAACGCTTAGAGAGTAAGGTGGCACGGCTTCGGCAGCGCGGCGTTAACTTTTCGAAGCAGTGCCATATGTGTCTGTGAACACTATGCTGGATTCTGGCTATGCACTTGTTTTGCTGAAGGTCGGATTGGCACCTATTATCATTGCGTTTGTATCGCTGGCGGAGCGCTGGTTTGGGAGGGGCATTGCCGGTTCGCTGCTGGGATTACCTGTAGTGTCCGGCCCTCTTTTGGTGTGCTTAACTTTTCAACATGGAGCCGCGTTTGCCACTCAAGCCGCTCGGGGTTCTGTCATGGGGCAGCTTGCATTGGCGACTTTCGCACTTGCGTATGCGTATTGCGCGCAAGAAAGGCGCTGGTTACTGAGTGGCTCCGTAGCGATTGCAATATACCTCATTGTTTCCGTTACGTTGTTGAAGGTCGGCTTGAATCCTGCAATGACGCTTATCACGGTGTTCTTATTGCTCGGACTCGCACTGCTGCTTTTTCCCCGTCCCAGAGTGGAGGGAGGGCGGGGTCGAAAAGCGAGTGCTCGGGAGATCGCACTAAGAATGCTAACTGCGGGAAGTATCGTTTTTTTGCTCGCCAGTATGGCACAACTTTTGGGCCCTGATGTAAGCGGGCTATTGGCCTCCCTTCCGGTATATTCCGGAGTTCTCGCAGTTTTCAATCACATCAAAAGCAGTGCTTCAGCCGTATCGATGTTGAAGGGCGTTGTTGTCGGCGCGTCAGGAACCGCCGCTTTCTCTGGGGTCTTGATGCTTGGCCTTACGGTTGTGCCAATTGCAGTTTGTTTCGCGCTTGCGGTGTGTTCTGCTGTGGGCGTGCAGGCATTGCTTTACCCGAATCTGAAGAGATCAACGACTTAGCTGCTTACACTTTCGGCGGGGACCCTGGACATGGTCGGACCTCTTTATGGTCCGACCATCAAGACGACTATGCGGCGTTCGCAGCGCCTAATTGGTCTGACGTCCGATCAATTTGGGATGACTTTGACATTGAAAGGGAATCTAGCAAGTGCTATTCACAGGCCACAAATCCACGTAAGAAGGAGCTCGCAATGAGTGCTGGTATATCAACCGATATGCGAAATGTTTTGTCTAGAAAAGTACGAGGAAAAACTGACACCCTAGTAGAGATCTGTTCCAAACTGGTGCGAATACCCAGTGAGACGCCGCCGTCCGATACCCGTGAGATTGCGAAAGTTGCAGGCAACATACTCAGCCAGATTGACGGCGTGGAGGTGTCTTATCACACGCTAGAGGATCCTATCGGGAACGTTGTGGCCAGAGTTAAAGGCAAAGGCGCTGGTAAGCGGCTGGTATTCAATGGGCACTTGGACACTTTTCTCGTTGGTGATAAATCGCGTTGGACGGTCGATCCCTTTGGGGCGGAGTGCAAGGATGGTCGGATTTACGGGAGAGGCGTTGCCGATATGAAAGGCGGGATTGCCTGCTCCATGCTTGCATTCATGCTGTTGGCGGGATGTCGGGACGCATGGTCAGGGGAGCTTGTGATAGCGCTAGCCGGCGACGAAGAAGTCATGGGGCCCAGAGGAACCCTGTTTTTGCTGGACACAGTTCCCTTTGTTCTTGGGGATGCAGCAATTCTGGGAGATATAGGTACTTCAAAGATCTTGCGATTCGGAGAGCGCGGCGCTATTTGGTTTGAGCTAACGGCAGTAGGGAAAGCCAGCCACGGGGCCCATGTCCACAGAGGAATCAATGCTATTGATCGCCTAATCTCAGCGATGGCAAAAATCCGGGAGGGCATCCAGAATCTGCCAGTCAAAATACCCGAAAATGTCAGAAAAGCAGTGTTGGCTGCAGGCCCCGTATCTGAAATCTATTCGGGTAAAGGGGAAACAAATGTGTTGTTGTCCCTAACATTGAATTTCGGCATCATTCAGGGCGGCATCGCACTGAACATCATGCCCGATAGGGCGACCGCACAGGGAGATATCAGAATTCCACCAGGAAACACCGTTGAAGAGGTGGAGCGTACGCTCAAAGCGATGGTGGGCGAAGTTGAGGGCGTATCGGTAAGGATAATTCATTCA
>JBEKQR010000061.1:0-14491 GCA_049519515.1 Candidatus Korobacteraceae bacterium | reverse complement strand
AGCAAAATACTGACAAAAATGGTGTTCGAAATTGAAATCGAAAAATTCCGCCACAACCATTTTCGTCAGTGCTGTCATAGACTTATAACCGGTGTCCTGGATTTTCTCCGGACACCACTGATCAAAAATCATAAATTGCCCCTCCGCGCCTGCTCGGCCTCTATGGCTTCGAACAGCGCCTTGAAGTTGCCCTTGCCGAAGCCGCGGCTGCCATTGCGCTCGATGATCTCGTAAAACACGGTTGGCCGGTCGACTACCGGCTTGGTGAAGATCTGCAGCAGGTAGCCGTCCTGATCGCGGTCGACCAGGATGCCCAGCTCGCGGACCGTCTCCAGGTCCTCGCGGATCTGGCCCACGCGCGCCGGCAGCGCATCGTAATAGTCGCCGGGCACGCGCAGAAACTCGATTCCCTGCGCGCTCAGCCGCTTAACGGTCGCGACGATGTCCTTCGTCTGCAGCGCAATGTGCTGTACGCCCGCCCCGCAGTATGCCTCCAGGTATTCGTCGATCTGGCTCTTGCGCTTGCCGGGCGCGGGCTCGTTTATGGGGAACTTGACCGAGTAGGAGTCGTCCGACATCACGATCGACATCAGCGCGCTGTATTCGGTGGAGATGTCCTTGTCGTCGAAGCTGATAAACCGGTGGAAGCCGAAGACACGCTGGTAATACTCGGCCCAGTAGCGCATCTTGCCCAGCTCGACATTGCCGACGATGTGATCGACCCGCAAAATGCCGCTCTCGTTTCCGGGCGCCTTGGCGGCGGTGAAGCCAGGCAGAAACGGCCCGGAGTAATCCACGTTCGAGATCAGCGAATGGATGGTATCGCCGTAGGTCTGAATGGCGGCGCGCCGCACCGTGCCGTGCTCGTCCTTTACGTCATGCGGCTCGGCGACGGCCTTGGCTCCGCGCTTGACGGCCTCGTGAAAGGCAAAATCCGCGTCGCCCACCTGGAGTGCGATGTCGCGCACGCCGTCGCCATGGCGGCGAATGTGCTCGCTGGCCGCGCTGCTCCCATCCAGCGGGGTGGTGAGCAGGAAATCCGCCTTGCCCTGGCGCAGCAGGTAGGAGGTGAACTTGCGGTTGCCGGTTTCCAGGCCGCTGTAGGCGACCTGGGAAAAGCCCAGCGCATGGCGGTAGTAGTAGGCCGCCTGCTTGGCATTGCCTACGTAGAATTCGATGTGATGGATACTCTTCAGCTTTAGCGGATTCTCCATCTGCTTACTCCATCGGCATTGTTCACCGTACAACTGGCGCCAACGACCCGTGGTCCGGACCTCAGCAGGGCGGGCGTGGACGCCCCCCGGACAGCCGGCCCCGCTGAGCGGGGCCAGCGCTACAATTGGCCCACCGAAGCCCCAAAACTCCGGTTCTCCCTATAAGTGAGATGCTGTGCGAGCTGGTTTGGAGCCAGGGAACCGCAGGGATTTGTGGCCTCGGGCCGGGCCCGGCAAGCGCCTGCCATGAGAGCTTTTGGCTATCGAAGCTTCGGATTGGGCAAGCTTTGACCTTTTCTCAATCTTTTCTCAAAAGAGTTTCATGGTCGCGCTTGCCGGGGTAATAGATCATGCGGTCGGATCGAGCTTGGCGCACGAACCCAGGTATTTGCCGGCCAGGGAGCGCCAGGCGTGCCCATTGCGCTGCAGCAGCTCGTTGGCCTCGGCCGGGCCTTCACTGCCCGCGGGGTAGAAGCGCAGCTCGTTAACCTTGTCCGCCCAGGCATCGAGGATGGGCGTAATCAGCCGCCACTCGGCTTCGACCTCGTCGTGCCGGGTGAAGAGGGTGGCGTCGCCGCGCATCGCGTCCAGCAGCAGGGTCTCATAGGCGACCGGCGCGGGGGCGCGGAACTCCCGCTGGTAGCAGAAGTCCATGTGCACGGTCGCGGTCTGCATGGAAGTTCCCGGGACTTTGGCTTCAAATTCGATGGAAATTCCCTCGTCCGGCTGAATGCGCAACATTACGACATTGGGCTGGATGTTGTGCTTCTCGCCGGCGGCAAAAAGTGCCTGCGGCGTAGGCTTGAGGTGAACGGCTATCTCCGTCAGCGAACGCGCCAGGCGCTTGCCGGTGCGCACATAAAAGGGAACGCCAGCCCAGCGCCAGTTTTCCACGCGAAACTCGATCGCCGCGTAAGTTTCGGTTTGCGAACCGGGGGCCACGCCCGGCTCCTCGCGATAGCCCTTCACCTGCTGGCTGCCGATTTTCCCGGCTGCGTACTGGGCGCGCACGGTGCGGCGCGCCACCTCCGCCGGCGACATGGGCAGCATGGCGCGCAGGGTCTGCACCTTCTGTTCGCGCACGTTTTGCGCGTCGAAGGCCACCGGCGGCTCCATGGCGGTCAGGGTAAGCAGTTGCAGCATGTGGTTGGCCACCATGTCGCGCAGGGCGCCGGTCTCCTCGTAGAACGCCGCCCGCGATTCCACCCCGAGAGTTTCCCCTCCGGTGATCTCCACGAAATCGACGTAATTGCGGTTCCAGACCGGCTCGAACAGCGAGTTGGCAAAACGGAAGACGAGGATGTTCTGCACCGTCTGCTTGCCCAGGTAGTGGTCGATGCGGAAGATCTGCTCCTCATCGAAGGCGCCGAGCAGGGTCTGATTGAGCGCGCGCGCCGACTGCAGATCGCGTCCGAACGGCTTTTCCACGATGATGCGCGTCCAGCCCTTTTCCGCGCGCGCCAGGCCGGAGTCGCCCAGATGGCGGATGATGGCCGGCGCCGCCGAGGCGGGAACGGAAAGATAGAAAAGCACGTTCGGCTTGGCGCCGCCCGCCTCTAACTCATTCAGGCGCGCCCGCAACGCCTGGTAGAACTCGGGGGCTTCGAGGTCGCCGGACAAATAGTGCAGATGCCGCGCGAACTCCTTCCAGCGGGCGGGGGTAAAGCGATGCGAATCCCTGGAGCGCTCGGTGGAGTCGCGCAGAGTGTTGCGGAATTGTTCGAGCTCGACCCGGGAGCGTCCCACCCCGAGCACTTCCACCGGCGCGGACAGCAGGCCGCCGGCCACCAGGTCGAAGAGCGCCGGCAAGAGCTTGCGCCGGCTCAGGTCGCCAGTGGCGCCGAAGACGACAACAATGCACGGCTCAACCGGTTTCGGGGCGGGCAAGTGGGGAACATTTTCGACGCTGATCTCGACGCTGCTCATGCTGTTCTAATCCGCCGCCGGCAAGGTAAGCTTGTGCCAGTCGGTGTGTACGAATCCCTTTTCCGGGTGATCGGCGCGCTGGTAGGTGTGCGCGCCGAAGTAATCGCGTTGCGCCTGGGTGAGATTTTGCGGCAGGCGGGCGGTGCGATAGCTGTCGTAGTAAGCCAGCGAAGCCGTCATGGCCGGCGCCGGAATGCCGTGTTCAACCGCCAACTGCAGCGTGCGGCGCCAATTCTGCTGCGCCCGCTGCAGGCCGCCGCGAAATTCGGAGTCGAGCAGCAGGTTCACCAGGCGCGGATCGCGCTCGTAGGCGCGCATGATGTCGTTCAAAAACTCGGCGCGAATGATGCAGCCGGCCTTCCAGATGCGGGCCATCTCGCGGAGATCTATGTTCCAGTGGAAGGCGTCCGACCCTGCCCGGATCAGGTTCATCCCCTGCGCGTAAGAGCACACCTTGGAGGCATAGAGCGCGTCGCGAATCGCCTCCGCCGCCTGGCGCCGGTCGCCCCGGAACTTGGCGCCTGGTCCTGTCAGCAGCCGCGAGGCCGCCTCGCGCTCCTCTTTCATGCTGGAGAGCACCCGGGCCTCGATGGCGCCGGCAATTGTCCCGACCGGAACGCTCAAATCGAGCGCCGTCTGCGCCGTCCACTTGCCGGTGCCCTTCTGCCCCGCCTTGTCGAGCACCATTTCCACCAGAGGCTTGCCGGTCTCGGGATCTTCCACGCGGAAAATTTCGGCGGTGATTTCGATCAGGTACGACTTCAGGGAAGTCCGGTTCCATTGCTCGAAGATGTCCGCCAGTTCGGCGATTCCGCAGCCGACGCCCCGGCGCAGCAGATCGTATGCCTCGGCGATGAGCTGCATGTCGCCGTACTCGATGCCGTTGTGGACCATCTTGACGAAGTGGCCGGCGCCATCCGGGCCAACATGCGTAACGCAAGGCCCCGAGTCGCTCCTGGCGGCGATGGCCGTCAGCACGGGCTCCAGCTCGCGATACGCCTCCGGGTCGCCGCCCGGCATCAGCGAGGGGCCGTGACGCGCGCCCTCTTCTCCGCCGGAGACGCCCATGCCGAAAAAGCGCTGCCGGTTCAGCGCCATCTCGCGCTGGCGCCGCTGCGTGTCTTTGAAGAAGGAGTTGCCGCCGTCGATGAGGATGTCGCCGGGCTCCAGCAGCGGCGAGAGTTGCCCGATCATGCTGTCCACCGGCTCGCCCGCCTTGATCATCATCAGCATGCGGCGCGGCCTGCGCAGCGCCTTGACGAACTGCTCCAGCGACTCCGTGCCGGTGATTCGCTTGCCCACATTCTGCCGCACGAAGCGCCCGGTCCACTCCGTCTCCAGGTTCCAAACGGCAACGCTGAATCCATGCTCTTCGATGTTGAGGGCGAGATTCTGCCCCATGACGCCAAGTCCGATCACGCCGAAATCATTCACTTGCGCTTACCTCGAAGATTTAAATCGAAACCGCCTTGGACTCAACCAGGCGTTGCAAGTTGCGCACCAGGACATCCAGATCGCGGTGAACGTTCGTTCCCAGGCGCACCGCGAACACCCGGCGCTGGTGGGCGGCCAGCGATTGCAGATCGCCCAGCGCCTGCGCTGCCGCCAGCACAGCGAAGCTGGCCTTCTCGCCCGGAATTGGCACATCGACGGATTCCTCCGCCGTGATTTGCAGGAATACGCCGGTGTTGGGACCGCCCTTGTGGAACTGTCCCGTCGAGTGCAGGTAGCGCGGTCCGTAGCCGGTGGTAACGGCCACGCGCAAGGCGTTGCGCAGCGCCAGTTGCAGGCGTTCAATGCGGGCGCCGGTCTCAGCCTCCTCGGGCAAGTACTGCTGGATGGCGATGTAATCGCGCGGCCGCACCTGCTGCGCGAAGGCCTCCAGCGCCTTCTCCTGCTCACGGCCCACGCCGTCGGCAAGCGAAACCCGCGCCACCCCGGGCACGCTCTGCCACCCCAGCAAGCCAAAAGCAGGCTTGCTGGGGGCCCCGGCCTCCGGCAGGGCGCCATCCTTCTCAAATTGCGCCAGCAGCCGCCTGGTGTTGTCCTTCGACTCCTGCACGTTCGGCTGATCGAAAGCATCGATGCCCAGCAGGGCGCCGGCAACCGCCGTGGCGAACTCCCAGAGGTAGAACTCCGCCCCCAGGTCCAGCGGCGACTCCAGCTTGTGCCGGATCACGGGATAACCGTGACTTTCCAGCCGCTTCAGCTTGCCCTCGATTGCCGGGTCGGACTCGACGTGAATGTAGGCAAAGAGCCGGTCGGTGTCGTAGTTTTCCGGCAATCCGAGAGGCTCGCCGGCAACCGGCAGAATTCCCTTGCCTTCTTTGCCGGTGCTCTCGGCCATGAGCTGCTCGATCCAGAGCCCGACGGAGGAGATGGGCCCGGAGGCGATCAGCGTAAGTTTGTCGCGGCCCTGCTGCGCGCAACCGGCCAGCATCGCCCCCAGCCGCACCCCGGGGTTGTCTTCGGGGCGAACGGAGGAGCCGCAGAGCTGAGCCATGCGCTCGGCCCGCTCCAGCATGCTCCTGATGTCGCCGCCCATCAGCGCCAGCGGCACCATGCCGAAAAACGACAGCGCCGAGTAGCGGCCGCCGATATCGGCGCGATTGAGAAACACCCGCCGGAAGTTGTCATGTTGCGCATCGCGCACCAACGGCGTATCCGGATCGGTGATGGCAACGAAGTTTCGCCCCGCCTTCTCCCCCAGCTTTTCCTTCACCCGCTGGTAAAAATAGCGATGGAACATGCGCGGCTCGGTGGTGGTGCCCGATTTCGACGAGACGATAAACAGCGTCTTCTCCGGCGCGATCTTCGCTTCCAGGGCCCGCACCGCCCCGGCAACGGTGGAATCCAGGACCTCGAGCCGCGGATAAGAGCCGATCCTGCCGAAGCTGCGGGCAAACACCAGCGGGCACAAGCTGGAGCCGCCCATGCCGAGCACGACCGCATATTCAAAGCCTTCGCCGCGTATCTCCTGGGCGAACGACTTCAACTCGTCCACCTGCGTCAACATGAGCCGGCTCACGTCGAGCCAGCCGAGAGAGTTCTGGATTATCTTCTGGTGCTCCGCTTCCCGCTTCCAGACGCTCGCATCGTAATTCCAAATGCGCTTCGGGAGCTCCGCCGCGATGGCCCGCTCCAGCGCCTGGTCGACGGCCGCCTTCACGTCGCCATGGCTGCCGGAGCGGCGGGAGCCGGCTGTGGCAAATTTGCTTCGCTCTTCCTCCACCGCCGCCAGCAGGCTGCGGAAAGAATCGGCAAACGACTTCACCCCTTCCTGCGTAAGCTCATCGGTGATCTGCTTGAAGTCGATGCCCAGGGACTTCAATTGCTCGAAGACCCGCTTGGCGTCTTCCAACCCTGCCGCCAAGGTGGCGTCGACGTGGCCGTGGTCGAGGAAGGCTTTCAGCGTCTGCGGAGGCACGGTATTCACCGTCTCCGGACCGATCAGCGAATCGACGTAATAGACGTCGCTATACTTGGGATTCTTGGTGCCGGTCGAGGCCCACAACGGGCGCTGCACCCGCGCCCCGGCCCGGCGCAGTTCGGCGAAGCGCTGCCCGTGGAAGATCTCCTGGAAAGCCCGGTAAGCGAGCTTGGCATTGGCGATAGCGGCCTTGCCCAGCAGGGCTTGTGCCGTCGCGTGCTGCTGCGCGCGCGCGGGATCGTCGAGAATTTTCTGCAGGCGCTTGTCGGTGGAGGTGTCAATGCGGCTGACGAAGAAGCTGGCCACCGAAGCGGCGCTGGAGATCGGCTGCCCGGCTGCCCGGCGCCGCTCCAGGCCGCGAATGTAGGCTTCGGTCACCTCGCGATAGCGCTCGACGGAGAAAATCAGCGTGACATTCACGTTGATGCCCTCGGAGGTGAGCTGCTCGATGGCGTGCAGGCCTTCGCTGGTGGCCGGAACTTTCACCAGCACGTTGGCGCGATGCAGTTCGCGATGCAGCCGGCGGGCTTCCTGAATGGTAGCCTCGGCGTCGAAGGCCAGCTCCGGCGATACTTCTATGCTGACAAAGCCATCGCCGCCCTGCGCGGCCTGATAGACCGGCAGGAACAGATCCGCGGCGGCGCCGATGTCCTCGATGGCCAGCGCCTCGAAGGTTTCGCCGGCGCTCTTGCCTGCCCGCGCCAGACGCTGGATGGTTTCGTCGTAGTCGTTGCTGCCGGTGATGGCCTTCTGGAAGATCGTCGGATTGGAGGTCAACCCCAGGATTTCGCCCGCCTCGATCATCCGGCGCAATTCGCCGGAGGTGATGAGGCTGCGCTCCATCTGGTCGAACCACAGGCTTTGCCCCAGCTTCCGCAGTTCGCTTACCCGATTGTTCATGATTTTTTCTCGCTCCAGCTCTCTTCAAATTTCTGAATCTTGCCCAGGCGGCGCACATGCCTCGGCTCGCCCGTAAAACGGGCGTTCAGGAAAGCATGCACCAGCTCGACGGCCAGCTCCGGTCCCACGACCCTGGCGCCCAGGCAGAGCACGTTCATGTCGTCGTGCTCCACGCCCTGGTGCGCGCTGTAGGTGTCGTGACACATGCAGGCGCGAATGCCGCGAAATTTATTGGCGGCCGCGGTCACGCCGACGCCGCTGCCGCATACCAGCACTCCGCGCTCCGCCTTGCCCGCCTGCACGGCCTCGGCCACCAGCTTGGCATAATCCGGATAATCGTCCGGCAGGTCGCCGCGGTCCGTGCCGAAATCGGTCACTTCATGTCCGGCCTTCTCCAGCTCCTTGACCAGCAGCTTGTTCAGCGGAAAGCCGCCGTGGTCGGAGCCGATAGCGATCTTCATACCCGTGCCTTGATGGAAGGGCGCACTCGTTCCAGCACGGCGAGCGCCGCCTCGACCACGTGTTCGGTGGTAAAGCCGAAGTGGCGCAAAACTTCCGCGTATGGAGCCGAGGCGCCGAAGTCGTCGCGCCCGATCGAGATGCCTTCCGCGCCGACGTAGCGAGACCATCCCAGCGTGATTCCGGCCTCGACCGAGACGCGCGCCGCAATCGACGGCGGCAGAACCGAATCCTTGTAGCTCTCCTCCTGCTGCTCGAACAGCTCCCAGGAAGGCATGCTGACCACGCGCGCCCGCACGCCCTGCTCCGCCAGCTTTTGCCAGGCAGAGACGCACAGGCCCAGCTCCGAGCCGGTGCCGATCAGAATGACCTCCGGATCGCGGCTGTCCAGCAACACGTATGCCCCGCGAAGCAGCCCGCTGGCCGGAGCCATCCCGGCGCGGTCGAAGGTGGGGACCGGCTGGCGGCTCAAGGCAATCGCCGTCGGGCCATGGGCGAAGCCGAGCGCATAGCGCCAGGCCTCGGCTGCTTCGTTGGCATCGCCCGGCCGGACCACGGTCAGCCGGGGAATGGCGCGCAGGCTCATTAGCTGCTCGATGGGCTGATGCGTGGGCCCGTCCTCGCCCAGCCCGATCGAGTCGTGCGTGAAGATGTAGGTTACCGGCACGCGCATGAGGGCCGCCAGGCGGATGGCGCCGCGCATGTAATCGGAGAACGTCAGGAAGGTGGCGCCGAAGACCCGCAGCTTGGAGAGCGCCATGCCGTTCAGGATCGCGCCCATGCCGTGTTCGCGGATGCCGAAATGCATGTTGCGCCCTGCGGTGGCCGCTGAGAACGAAGGCTCGTTGGCGATCAGTGTCCTGGTGGAGGGAGCCAGGTCCGCCGACCCGCCGATCAGCCACGGCAGGTGCTTGGCGATTGCGTTCTCGACCTTGCCCGCCGACTCGCGCGTCGCCATGCCCTTGGGATCGGGAGGAAAAACCGGGACCTGGCTGTCCCAGTTCTCAGGCAGCCGTCCTGCCTGCAGCATCTCCCATTCCTTGGCAAGCTCGGGAAATGCCTGACGATACGATTCGTACTTCCGCTTCCAGGCCTGCTCGAGCTGTGCTCCGCGTCCGACCGCCTGGCGCATCAAGCTCTCAACTTCGGACGGAACGTAGAAGGTTTTATCTTCAGGCCAGCCATAATTGCGCTTTGCTGCCCTGACTTCGTCTTCGCCGAGCGGTTCGCCGTGCGCTTCCTTCGTGTCCTGCCGCTTGGGAGCCCCGTAGCCGATATGGGTCTTAACCATGATGAAATTCGGCTTTTCCTGCTGGCGGTGAGCGGCGGCGATGGCCGCGCGCAAGGCGTTGAGGTCGTTTACGTCTTCCACCCGCAGCACGTTCCAGCCGTAGGCGCGGTAGCGGCCTTCCACATCCTCGGAAAACGCCAGACTGGTCTGGCCTTCGATGGTGATGGAGTTGTTGTCGTAAAACATCGTCAGGTTGGAGAGCCGCAAGTGCCCGGCGAGCGACGACGCCTCCGATGCCACTCCCTCCATCTGGTCGCCATCGCCGCAGATGGCGTAAACGCGGTAATCGACGAGGTCGTGTCCCGGACGGTTGAAGTGGGCCGCCAGCCAGCGCTGCGCGATGGCCATCCCCACGGCGTTGCCTACTCCCTGCCCCAACGGCCCGGTTGTGGTTTCCACCCCGGGGGTCAACCCGTGTTCAGGATGTCCGGGGGTCTTCGACTCCCACTGCCGGAATTGCTTCAGGTCTTCGAGGGTCAAGCCGTAACCGGTCAGAAACAGGACGGAGTAGAGCAGCATGGAAGCGTGGCCGTTGGATAAAACAAAGCGGTCGCGGTTGGGCCAATCGGGGTTCTGGGGGTTGTAGCGCAGGTACTCCTTATAAAGAAGGTAGGCGAGCGGCGCCAGGCCCATGGGAGCGCCCGGATGCCCGCTCTTGGCCTTCTGCACCGCATCCATGGACAAGGTGCGGATGGTGTTGATTGCAAGTAACTCCAGGTCCTGCTGCTTGGTCGAACCCGTTGCCATAACTTTGTCGTCTCTCCTTCCGGGGCTCCGGCGGGACGCCGCGGCTGCGCCTTGCTGGGGATGGCAGCAGGGCGCCCGCAGATGCCCCTACTGCGGCACTGCGAGTGGTCGCTGGCGATTGCAAGAAGCCGGACAGCAATTCCCGTTATTACCGACAATACTTCTTGATTGGATGATTATTCTTGCGATCCCGCCAGGGTGCTGCCCGGCCGATGCCGCTTTGCGGCACACACATCACATCGCGGCTCGCTTGTGGCTTCAGCACGTTTTTCCGCAGCCTGCAAGCCCGCAGCACGTCTGGCTCGGCCCCAAGCCCTGGTTCAATCTTAGTTCAATCTAGAATTCTTGGCCTCCGCCGTCAATTCAGCTTCAAATTTGCCCCACCGGCAGAGCTGATTTGACGCCGCTCACGGCGATTGTTAATATCGTTTCGCGGGGTGGAGCAGTCTGGTAGCTCGTTGGGCTCATAACCCAAAGGTCGAAGGTTCAAATCCTTCCCCCGCAACCAATGGCCGCGGAGGGTAACGCCCGCAGGCGGCTTCTTTATTTGGGGTTCCGAGCAGGCAAAGACGGGCGGTTGTTTTTGTTGGCACGGCCTCACGACGCGGAAGACCCTGAGATCAACCGCGTGCAGTTCCGTCGTTTTTGTTATCGAGGACGGATGCAACTTTGGCCAGCAACTGTCGAGGCGGGATGGGCTTGGCAAGAACTTCGAAGAGATGCCCAAAGTCGCCGGCCGTATCAACGAGCGCCTGGGTCCCGGCATTGCCGGATATCAAGAGGATCCTTACCTTGGGCCAGGAAGCGCGCACCTGTATCGACAGCTCGATACCATTCATGCCCGGCATGATTACATCGGAGATGATCAGAGCGGGTTCTTGAGCGCGTATCTCAGCCAAGGCATCCTCCGCGCTATAGACTGCTTTCGCAGAGTAGCCGGCGTATCGGAGTATCGCGGCCATGGTATCGGCAACGCTACGTTCGTCATCAATGACGACAATGGTTTCCTGCATTGGCCAACTTCCTATGGCGGTCCTTCGCGCTGCCGGCTGCGGCGCTCTGCCGGAAGCCATATCGAGAACACAGTTCCTCTACCCACCCGGCTGCGCACGCGAATCCGCCCCTCATGCTTCTGCACGAGTTCCTTGGTCACCCACAGTCCAAGGCCGGTGCCGATTGCCTGTTTAGTGGTAAAGAAAGGCTCAAAAATCCGCTTCATGTGTTCCGGGCTGATGCCGGAACCGGTATCGGCAATGGTTATGCGCACCATCGCGCGTTGCGCCAACCGTACCGGCCCGGACGTGCGGATATGCAAAGTGCCTTGCTGCGCCAACGCATCAATGCTGTTGGCGACAAGGTTGGAGAGCACCTGCCGCAGCTCGCCCTCAATGGCGTAGACAGAAGGGGTGCTTCGATACCTGCGTTCCAGGCATACGGCCTTGTTTTCCAGCTTCGGCCCGAACAGGTCCAGGATGCCGTCGATGACTTCGTGCAACTGCACCGAGACAGGGTTTCCGGTTTCCCGGTAGAATCCAAGCGTCTGCTTGGTTATGTGGGCGACCCGGCCTAACTCCTGTTCGGCGACGTGCAGGTTGTTTTGCGCAGCCGGTGACAGCGCCTTATCGGTGCCCGCCAGAAATACCGCGTTCATCGCCGCCGCCAGCGGATTATTGATCTCGTGCGCAATGGTGGCCGCCATGCGTCCGACCGAAGCCAGTTTTTCGGTGCGGACCAGGGCCTCTTGAGTCAGCTTGCGCTCCGTGACGTCCATGGCCACCCCGGTCATGCGGAGGCGCTTGCCGCTCTCGTCGGAGATGCATCGGCCCTTGGACACAATCCAGTGCATGCTTCCGTCGGGCCAAGCGACGCGGCACTCATTCTCATACTCCCCGCGCCTGGCGACCGCGTCCCGCAACAGTTGCTCGGTGCGAACGCGGTCCTGAGGGTGCAAACAATCCAGGAACGCTTGCTGGGAGGGCTGGGTTTCCGGCGGCATCGCGAATAATGCCCTGTACCGGTTCGACCATGCGTGCTCGTTGGTATCTATATCCCAATACCAGACGCCCAGGTCGGCGGCTTCGGCAGCGATATCGGCGCGGGTTTCGATTTCCCGAAGCTCGCTTAGCAGCGCGGCCCTGGTTTCCGCCAACTCGCGCTGGGCGCGGGCTTCGGCAATCTCCAATTCCTTGCGCAGCAACTGTTCGCGAACGCCGCGTTTTTCATCTTCAAATTGCTTGCGGCGCAGCGCCGCCCGCACCCGCGCCCTGATTACGTCGAAATCACTCGTCTTGGGGATGTAGTCATCGGCGCCCGCATTCATCGATTCGACCATGGCCTCGCGGGCCTCCAGCGAGGTGAGCATCAGCAGCGGAATATCCCGCAGCTTCGGCAAATCCTTTATGCGCCGGCAGGTGTCATTGCCGGAAAGACCGGGCATCACGATATCAAGCAGTATGCAGTCAACCGCCTGCACCGCGAGCAACTCCAGCGCTTCTTCGCCGGAGCGCGCCAAGGCAACGTCGTAACCCTCCTGCCGCAGTTCGCCGGAGAGCACGTCGAGATAAGTCAGGCTATCGTCTACGGCTAGAACTTTTTTGGGACCCAGGACGCCCGGCTGCGACTCGAACGCCGAGGGCGTACTCGCCGAACGCAGCACCGCCGCCAGCCGCGCCAGCACCACGCTGAAGTCCTCATCTTTGCGGACAAAGCTGTCGGCGCCGGCTTCCAGCGCTTCCAACTCCGTCGCCCGGTCTTCCGAAGCGGTCAACAGCAGGCAGGGGGTTCGGCGCAGGGCGGCGTCTTCACGCATGCGGCGCACCACGGTCGTCCCGTTAATTCCGGGCAGGGTATGGTCGATGATGATTGCCGCCGGACGATGGTCGACGGCCAAGTGCAGGCCGTCTTCGCCATTAGCAGCCATGTTGACGTTGTATCCCGCGGCTTCGAGCACCGCCCCTATTTCGTTCCTGAAGGTGGCGCTGTCGTCAATGACAAGAACCGTGGGATGCCCATTGGCTCCCGCGCCGGGGCCGGGCCTGTGGATCAGTTCGCGCGCCCGCGCTAATACATACGCGGAGCCGTATGGTTTTCCCACGTATTCGTCGGCGCCGGTTTCGAGCCCGCGCACGCGGTCCTGTACCCGCGCCTCGGTTGAGAGCAGCATGACCGGCAGGTGCGCGGTCTGCTCGCTGGACTTCAGTTCGGCAAGAAACTCCACGCCATCGCCGTCCGGGAGCAGCACGTCCAGAATCACGATTGCGAATGCTGTATTCGAGAACGCCGCGCGCGCAGCCTGCAGAGTAGAGCAGGCTGTGACTTCAAAGCCCCCGTTTTCAAATGCCTCCTTCAGGTCCATGCGGACGGTGAGGCTGTCGTCGACAATAAGGACGCGGAGGGTCACACCAGCCTCCCTGCCGCGACGCCGCTTGCCAGACTGATCAGCATGGGCGCAAATTCCTCGATGGAAAGCACGCGCTCAGCGCCGCCCAGGCGAATGGCCTCAGCCGGCATCCCAAACACCACGGAGCTGGCCTCGTTTTGCGCCAAGGTGACAGCCCCCGCCTGCCGTGCCGCCAACAGGCCCTTGGCGCCATCTTTGCCCATGCCGGTCAGCAGGCACAAGACGCTGCGGGGTCCCATTTCGCGCGCCAGCGACTCGAAAAGCACGTCAACCGAAGGGCGGCAAGAATGCCGCTCCGGCCCGTCGTTCAGGCGCAGTTTTCCATCGTTCAGCACAAGATGCCGGCCGGGAGGAGCCATGATGATGCCGGAGGCTGGCAACGGTTCTCCATCACGCGCACATCGCACTCGAATCCGGGACTGCCCGTCCAGCCACTCTGCCAATGCTACGCCGAAGGGCTCACCTAAGTGGATGACCAGCAGAATCGGCAAGGGAAAATCTGCCGGCAGGGCGCGCACGATTTGCAGCACCGCGGCGGGTCCGCCCGTGGAGGCGCCGATGGCCACGACCCTGGGATCGGAATTGACATGAACGCCCGGGCTGTCGGGCGTATTCTGCGCCGCACGGCTGTGCTTAAGCTTCCCACGCGGATGGGTGATCACTTTAATCCGGGAGATCAGCTTCACGGTCGAGATAAGCTTTTGGTCCCAGGCGGCGGTCGCATCGGCCGCGTGTTTTTCCAGCACATCCAGAGCGCCTGCCGCCAAGGCTTCATAGGTCTTGAACAGTTCGCCGCGATTCACCGATGCGGACACGATCAGGATGGGCGTAGGGCAATATGCCATTACATACTCGGTAACCGCCAGCCCCGTCATCACCGGCATCATCATGTCAAGCGTGATTACGTCCGGACGCAATGCCTGGCACAATTCAATCGCGCGCCTTCCGTTTTCGGCTTCAGCTACTACCTGCAGAGTGGGATCGGACGCCAGCACCTCGACCAGGTGCTTGCGTACCGTCAATGAATCTTCTGCCACCAGAACGCGAATTTTTGTCGTCATTCCTGTCCCACAAGCTGACTTATGGTTTCCAGTAGGTACTTCTGGTCGAATTCACTCTTCACC
>JBEKQR010000060.1:0-14908 GCA_049519515.1 Candidatus Korobacteraceae bacterium | reverse complement strand
TCAGCCCGCGAGGGATCTGTTCTCGGGTGGATACGGAGACTTTTTCCGCAGCCTGTTTAGCCGCCGTGCCGATGTATCCACAGCGCCTAAAGGCGTTTTGTTATTGAGCTTTGCTTCCCACGGCTAAAGCCGTGGGCTTCCACCTAGCAATTCACAGTTCTTGGACAGATTCGAAGAGCAGTTACCGCATAGAAACGGGATGTACTATTCAGTAAATACCGTTGTTGCGTTTGCTGGGAGCAGCGGCGCATCCCCTATCATCGTCGCCCCCCCAATTAATGGGGATGCGCAACGCCTCAGCGTAACAGGACCAAGTAGCCCCGTGCTCCCCAGCAGATGCCGTCGTTGCCTCTGCTGGGGGTGATATCAAGCGCCGGCTTCTGCCGCCTGCGCGGCCGGACGGCGCCGGACGGGACGCTTTGCGCGTTTCGCTTTATGCGCGCTCTTGCGGCCGTTGGCGGGCCTGATGATGGTGTCGAGCACGGCCTTTTCGGCCTCGACGAAGCTCTTCACGCCCTCACCGGTAATGGTTGGCAGGGGAGTCAAGCGCGCCAGGTTCACCATCTCCGCCATCTGGCTGGCCGCCTGCAGGTTGACGTTCACCTGCTGACCGGCCAGATCGAGCAGATTCTTCTGCGCGTCGATCAATGAACTCGCCGCTTCCCGCGCCAGTGCGGACAGGGTAGCCTTTTCCTTTTCTTCCTCTTTGCCGCCCTTGTGCTTGGGTGGCTCCTCGACGATGATGTCGAGCAGCTTCTTCTGGGTTTTGACGAAGTGCTCCATGGCATCGCGGGCGCCATCGAGCAGGCAGGCGGGATCAGGCATCTTGCCGGCCTTGGTCTTCTCCAGCCGCTCCTGCACCTGCTTGCTGGCGATGGTCAGCAGCTCCTGCTGCATCTCGATCATCTCGTCGATGCCGCGGCGCACACGGCTGGCCATGGCGGCGGCGGTGGCGGAGCCGCCAAGCCGCTGCATAACGCCATCCATCACGATGCCGTTTTCCTGCTCCGCCAGATTGAGCAGGACCCGCTGGGCTTCGGTCAGGTTGGCGGTTCCCTCGACCGCGATCTCGGTCAGAATCGCGGCGGGAGAGTGCTCGGGATCGGACATTCCCTCGCGCAGGCTCTTCATGGCGCTGGCGCTCTTGCGGGTCACGAAGTCGGCGAGAATTCGTTGCGTGGCCAGGAAACTATCAATGCCCTGCTGCGTCCAGCCAAACAGCAGGGAAGTAATAGACGAGGCCCGAATATCAGCTTCCGAACTTCTCTTTGCATCTCGTGGCATAACGTCCCTCCATGTTGCATTGCAACATTCACCACTAAGCTAGTATATTTAATTTGGCTTGTCAACAGGCGGAGGAAAAAATGTTGCGTAGCAACAGCAGCGGCCCCTCCGGGGCCCGCGGCAAGGTAATTCTCAAAAAGTACGGCAAAAACAGGAGGTTATACGACACCTCCGCCAGCCGCTACGTCAACCTGGAGGAGGTGGCCGCCTTCATCCGAAATGGGACGGAGGTGCAGGTCATCGATGCCCAAAGCGGCGAAGACCTGACCCGCGTCTGCCTGATGCAGATCATCATGGAAGACGCGCGCGAACGGCCCACCGGACTGCCGCTGGAGCTGCTCCGCCAGCTCATCGTCGCCTCCGACCACGTGGGACGGGAGTTCATCATGTGGTACCTGCAATCGGCCTTCGATACCTATCGCAAGGTGCAGAATACGCTGGAAACCGGCTTGACCGAGGTGCACTCCGCCGCCAGCTCGCCGTTGCAAATGGTGAAGAATTTCCTGCAAAGCGCTACCTCGGAAAAACAGGCGCAAGACAGCGAACTGCAGGAGCTGCGCAAACGCCTGGCGGAGTTGGAACGCCATCCACAAAAACCCAAGCGGCCAGCGAAGCGCCGCAGCTAGTTAGGAATTAGGGAACCACCCCGGCTTGTGGCAGAGCGAGCGCGAGACTTTTTCCAAATCCCCACTCACGCGTAGAACTACGCCATGCTAATTCCCGGCCGCCGAAGCTGCCTTCACTCCTGGCGAAGCCTTTGGCACGTCTGCGCCCTCGGCGCTGGCAGCAGCTTCCTTGGCCGGCGCGCTTTCATGATCCGCAGGCGTGCGGGCAGCGGCAGCCTGCTTCTTCGAACGCGAACGCCTCCGCCGCGGGCGCGCGCGCACCCCGAATGCCTTGCGCAGCTCCCTGAAACTTTTTAGCAGCAGCTCGTCCAGTCGCTCGAGATCGGGTATGGCCTGCGCGTCTCCGGTGAAGCCGAAATACGCCGTACCGTCATAGGTCAGAACGGCGCAATTCATTCCCATTTCGCCGCCGATCGGCACATATGGGTAGCAGGACAGCAGCCGGTGGCCGGCGAAGTACAGCGGGTCCTTGGGGCCGGGAACGTTGGTACAGATGAGATTGCAGACGCTGAGCGGCAACTGGCTGAACACCGGGCCAATGAGCGCCTGAAAAGCGGTCGGAAGCGCCCCCAGCAGCGTTCCCACCATCCCCACCAGCTCCGCCAGATGCGCGCTACGGGCGCGGGTCACGGCCGCGCGCACGGCTTCGATAAGCTCTCGCGGCTCGGCGATGTCCAGCGGGATATCGACCGGCAGAAAAGTGATGCGATTACCGTACTCGCCGGCTTGCTCCTGCGGGCGGAGGTTTACCGGAACGACGATGCGCAGCAGCCGTCCCGGCAGCGCCACATGATGCAGTTCGGCGTAGCGCCGTATGGTCGCAGTCACCACCGCCAGCACGACATCATTGACCGTCGCGGCGCAGGCGTCCTTGGTGGCCTTGATCTCGGCCAGCGGAATCTCCGCATAGTTGAACTTCTGCGGTCCGTGGCAGACGACGTTGAACGGCAGGCGGGCGGGAGTCGCCAGCTCCGGCAACAGGCGCTGCAGCTCGCTCACCAGGGGAAGCTTTTCCGGGTTGGCGGCTGGCGCGGCGGCTTCGACTGCCTCGGGAGGCTTGGGGCTGCCGGCCATCACGTACTTGGCCAGGCTCAGCATCTCCGACTCCGCCGCCAGAATGCGCTTTATTGCGGACATATAGGAGGTGATCAACCCGGTCAGAAGCGAGCCTTCGCCCGGCGTGCGCGGCGGCGGCGCAGGCACATATTCCTGCCCGGGCAAGAGCGCCGATTTGGGAGTGGCATCCATCAGCGTGTTCAGCAGCCCAACTCCGGCAATGCCATCGGCCATGCAGTGGTGCATGCGGAGAATGGTGCCTGTACAATCGCCTGCCAGCCCGTGCACCAGCGTCAGGTCCCAGAGCGGATGGCGGCGGTTGAGGGTCGTGCTCAGAACCTGGCCGGCTACAGCCTTAAACTCGATCTCCGTCCCCTCCGGCAGCGTGATTTCGCGGATATGGTTGCGCAGGTCGAAGTCGGGGTCGTATTCCCAGGCCGGAAGATCGATGTTGTACACGGGGGCGACCACGCGCTGCCGGTAGCGAGGGATGAGGGGAAGCTTCGATTCGATAAACTCCATGCAGCGCTCAAGCGAAATGATCCCCTCAAAGACGTTGACCGAGGCCACGTTTACCGGCTGGTCCTGGCGCTCCAAGTAGAGAAAAAGAGCGTCTGACGAAGAAAGCGAATTCTGCTTGTGGATATCTGCCATGGGTTGCTCTTCTGTTGTGTTGCCCAATCGCAGGTTTCAAGGTTTCAAAGTTCATCGCCCTGCGTAGTGGATTTTGTAATCCTTGCTCTGAAACCTCTTGCAAAACGCTTGCGCCCTGCGGCCGCACAGCTTTACGGCCGTGATGCGCTGACTGCCTTTGCCGTGCCCCGTCCCTGGTAGGCGCTCCAGAACAGCTCGACCAATTCGCCCAGCATCGGCATGCGCGGGTTCGAGCGCCCGGAGGGATCCTCGAAGGCGATTTTGACCAGGTCGGGCATTGCCTTCTCGAACTCCTCCTTGGCGATTCCCATCTCGGCGATCGAGCGCGGAATCCCCACACGGTCGAGCAACTGTTCCACGGCCGCTATCAGGTTCTTGACCTTCTCGTCGGTCGTATTTCCGCCCAGCCCCAGCAGGTCTGCTATGGCGGCGTATTTCTGGGGCGCGACATACGCCCGCTGGTTCGGGGAGGGCATGAACTTGCTGGGCACCGAGGCATTGTAGGCAATGACATGCGGCAGCATGAGCGCATTCGCCCGGCCGTGCGGCACGCCGAAGCGCGCTCCGAAGGCGTGGGCCAGGGCATGATTGATGCCCACCGAAACGTTGGCGAATGCAATGGCCGCGATGCACGCGGCATTGTGCATCATGCCGCGCGCCTCTTCATCCTGCGGGTGCTCATAGGCGGCCGGCAGGTACTTGAACACCAGTTGGATCGCCTGCAGGGCGTTGGGGTCGCTATAGGGCGAAGCGTAAATCGAAACCGCGGCCTCCAGGGCGTGGGTGAGGCAGTCGATACCGGTATCGGCGGTCAACCCTTTCGGCATGGACATGACGAACTGCGGGTCGACGATGGCCACATCCGGCGTGAGCGAGTAGTCGGCCAGGGTCACCTTGCGCCCGCGCTCTTTGTCGGAGAGCACGGCAAAGGGCGTGACTTCGCTGCCGGTTCCACTGGTGGTGGAGATGGCAACCAGGCGCGCGTGGCTGGTCTTCTCCGTCGGATACTGGACCACGCGCTTGCGGATATCCAGAAACGGCGCGGCCAGTTCTTCCAGGTTGGCCTGCGGCGATTCATACATCAGCTTCATGATCTTGGCCGCGTCCAGCACCGCCCCGCCGCCCAGGGCGATGATCTGGTCGGCCTGGTAAAGCTTGAGCGTCTCCACGCCTTGCATGACGACTTTGATCTCGGGCTCGGCGTCGGGAATGGCCGTAACGTGAACGCGCGTCTCCGCCGGCAGGTAGCGCCGCACGATGTCCACCAGGCCGATTTGCTCCAGCCCCGGATTGGTGACGATAACGGTCGAGCGCGACGGGAGCTGGCGCAGGTTCTCGACCGCATTCTTGTTGAAGTAGATCTGGCTGGGAAGACGGAGCCACATAGGCGCTGGTGTCCTCCGCGACACGCGTTTGATGTTGAGGTAATGATACACATTGACGTTATCGGTGGTGCTGTTGCCGCCGCCGGTGCCGCAGCCGAAGGAGAAGGTGGGCACCATGTCGTTGTAAACGCCGCCGAGAGCTCCGATAGAGCCCGGCGAGTTCACAATGATCCTGCCGGCGTTGATCATCTCGCCGAACTTGGCAATGATCTCCTCGTTCTTTGAGAAGATCACAGCCGTGTGTCCAAGCCCGCCCAGATGGTTCACCTCCACGCAGACCTTCAGCGCTTCCTCGGCGGATTTGGCGCGATAAACGGCCAGCAGCGGAAACAGCTTCTCGACTGACAGAGGATGTTCCCGGCCTACGCCTTGAATGGGCGCGATCAGCAGCTTGGTCTTCGGCTTGACCGACAGGCCCACGAACTTGGCGATGGTGGTGGCCTTCTGGCCGACTGCCATGGGCTGCATGAATCCGGTTGCGGGATCGATGACCGTGCGCTCCAGCATCCTGGTCTCTTTTTCATTGCAGATGTGCGCGCCCAGGTCGGCGAATTTCTTCAGCACGGCGTCGTAAATCTCGTCGTCGATCACCACCGTCTGCTCCGAGGCGCAGATGGTTCCATTGTCGAACGTCTTGGAGGTGATGATGTCGACTACGGCCATGTCCAGGTCCGCCGTTTTCTCCAGGTAGACCGGCGTATTGCCCGGACCCACGCCCAGGGCAGGTTTGCCCGAGCTGTAGGCTGCTTTGACCGCGCCCGGCCCGCCGGTGGCATCGATCAGGCCGACGTCGCGGTGGTGCATCAGATAGGCGTTGTCCTCCAGGGTGTGCGATTCCAGGCAGGCAAAAACGCCTTCCGGGGCGCCATGCTTGAGCGCCGCCTCATACATGATGCGCGCGGACTCGGCGCAGCAGTGCCAGGCGCTCGGATGCGGGCTGAAGATGACCGCGTTCCGCGTCTTGATGGCCATGATGCACTTGAAGAGCGTGGTCGAAGTAGGATTTGTAATGGGAAGAAGCGAGAAGATGACCCCGATCGGCTCCGCTACTTCCACCAGGCTGCGCTCGGGAAACTCGCGAATGACGCCGACCGTGCGCTTGTCCTTTACGTAGTTGTAGACGAACTCGGTAGCCACCATGTTCTTGATGGTCTTGTCTTCCAGCACCCCGAGCTTGGTCTCCTCAACGGCTAAGCGGGCCAGGTACTGAGATTGTTCCAGGCCAGCCAGAACCATCGGCTTGACGATGCGATCGACGTCCTCCTGCGAATAGTGCGAGAACGCAGCAGCGGCGCTTCTGGCCCGGTTGACCAGCCCTTCCAGATAGGCGATTCGTTCTTCACTGAGGCCTGCGACATTCTCTGGCATCCGTGGTTCTCCTTGAAAATGCCCGCTCCAGACATCCTAATCCTGACTCAGGCCAAATACCTAGAGCCTGAAACTAGTCTGAGTAGCACAGTAGCGCAATTAAAGCCAGCATTTTATTGTGAAACACTTAGCCGGGAAACCTGAATTGGGTGCTACAAGCCTGGCCGATAGCCGTCTATGCTTTTGTAAACAAAGCATGTTGCACCTGTAATTTATATGTACTGCGAGACCCGCTCCCGAGACCTGCCAGGATCATGCAATAATCAGGTGTTTAGCTGTCTCGGGCCCTATGTCTTGCCATTCTCTACCTCCGGGCGTTCATGCTGACGCATTCGCAATTTGATTTCGACTTCGTAGTGATTGGTTCCGGCTTCGGAGGCAGCGTCAGCGCCCATCGCCTGACCGAGAAGGGCTATCGCGTCGCGGTCATCGAGATGGGCCGGCGCTGGACGCCCGCCAACCTGCCCTCCACCAACTGGCTGCTGCATCGCTGGTTCTGGCGTCCGAAGCTGGCCCTGCGCGGCTTCTTCAACATGCGTTTCTTCCGCCACGTCACCATCCTGCACGGCTGTGCCGTGGGCGGTGGCTCAATCACCTACGCGGCCACCCTGCTGCGCCCGCCGGATAAAGTGTGGGACATGGGTTCCTGGGCCGCTTTGGCCGACTGGAAAAGGGAGATGCCGCGGCATTACGACAGCGCCTCCCGCATGCTGGGCGTGGCGCAAAACCAAATTCTTGGCCCCGCCGATCATCTGCTGCAGCGGGTAGCCGAAGAGGTTGGAGTCGGGCACACCTTCTACCGCACCAACACCGCTATTCTCCAGCCGCGCGAGGGAGAAGCGGGCGGGGAGACGCTTCCTGATCCATTCTTCAACGGAGAAGGTCCGGACCGCACCACCTGCCTTGCCTGCGGGGGTTGCATGATGGGCTGCCGCTACGGCGCCAAGAATACTCTGGACCTCAATTACCTGTACTTGGCGGAAAAGCACGGAGCGCGGGTGTTTGCGGAAACCAGGGTTGTCGACGTCAAGCCGCTCGATGGCCGCGCCGATGGCAGCGAGGGATACGAAGTCTTCGCCGTGAAGTCTACCGCGCTGCTGGATGGGCGCCCCAGGCGCTTCACCTGCCGAGGCGTGGTTTTTTCCGCTTCGGCGCTGGGCACCATGGAGCTGCTCTTTCATCTGCGGGACACGGGCTCGCTGCCGGCGATCAGCGGCCAGCTTGGCAGGCGAGTGCGCACCAACTCCGAGTCGCTGATCGGGGTGCGGGTGCCGGGCTGCCGCGAGGATTTGTCCAAAGGCGTCGCCATCGGCTCCGGCGTTTACATCGACGAGCACACCCACATCGAGGCGGTCCGCTATCCCAGCGGCTCGGACACCATGAGCCTGCTGGCCACCATCATGACCGGCGGCCGTCCCGGGCCAATGCGCATCGCCCTGTGGCTCAGGAACATGGTGACGGCTTTCCTGCGCCACCCGCTCAAGACACTGCGGCTGTTACAGCCGTGGGGGTGGGCGCGGGAGACGGTAATCCTGCTTTGCATGCAGGCGCTGGAAGGCCACATCGACATGTTCTGGCAGCGCTGCTGGTTTTGGCCTTTCCGCAAATTTCTGGTCAGCCGCGGCCAGCGGGTTCCCACCTTCATTCCCAAGGCCAATGAGTTTGCCGGCAAATTCGCTCGCCTGAGCGGGGGAACGGCCATGAGCATGCTCCCGGAGATCCTGTTCGACCTGCCCGCGACGGCGCACTGTCTGGGGGGCTGCGTAATTGCCGGCTCCGCCGAGGACGGCGTGGTGGACGCGCGTCATCGCGTTTTCGGCTACCAGAACATGTATGTCTGCGACGGATCGGTGGTAGCGAGCAATCTCGGCGTGAATCCCAGCCTGACGATTGCCGCGCTGGCCGAGCGCGCCATGAGCTTCATTCCGCCGGCAGCCCAGACGGCCTGGGACGATGTTGCGGAAACGGCGACAAAGCGATAGCCAGTTGTGCGATGCCGTAGTTCTGGTGGAAGCCCACGCCTTCCGTGGGAATCAGGACAGCAAAAACAGTGCGGCTTACAGGCTGCGGAAAACGCGAATGAGGAGATTGAGCCCATGAAGAAGTTGCCCGAAGTCGACGAAGCCAAGGCGCTGATGAAAGAAGCCGTAAGCTGGTCCGTCATGAAGTGGCTGAAAGAGAAGAAGAGAGTGCGCAAGGCCGCTGATAAAGCGAACAATTATCTCTGGGCGTTGCAGAAAGCGGTAAGAGACTCCTGGCCCGACGAGCTGAAGACGGCTTACGCGGAGCTGGACGGAGGTGGCGGGCGGAGCCAGCACAAGGCTATGGCACGGACCGCGAGCAATGAGATCAAGCTGCTCGTCCAAAAAGTGAAGCAGGCCGATGACGAAGCCTACCAGGCCCATCTAGATGCCGAGGAAGTCTTCGACAAGGCGGACAAGAGGCTGAGCACCAGCCTGGCCCGCGAAGGATGCCGCCAGGCAATCCGCTCCTGGGAGTTGTACGAAGAGGCAATCCTGAAGGCTGAGGCCGCCCCGGTATTGCGGCCAAAAATTTGAGCGCTGCGGGAAGCCGCAGCGCTCGTCGTGGTGTGGTCAATTGAATTCCGTTGCGACTTGGCGAAGGTCGGACGCTTACGCCACCATTTCCTCTCCGGCTTTGCCGCGCTCGATTTCCAGGATCAACTGGTAGGCCGGAATCGTCAGGAACTCGACGAAAGTCGGAGAAGCGTACATCTGGCGCATCAGTTCCGCGGCCTTTTGATAGGCGAAGAACTGCTTCGTCGATACCAGGCCCTTGGCCTTCTGCAGTTCTCCGTTCAGGATCGAATCGCAGAGTTTAATGTCCACCTTGCGTCCGTCCTTGAGGCGGGCGCCGTGGTGAATCCACTGCCAAAGCTGCGCGCGGCTGATCTCCGCCGTGGCCGCATCTTCCATAAGGTTGAACAGGGGAACGCATCCGATGCCACGCACCCAGGATTCCAGGTAACCCAAACCGACGGCGATGTTCTGCATGAGGCCGGCTTCGGTGATCTCGCCTGCCGGGACCTTTAGCAGGTCAGCCGCGGTGAACTGGTATTCAGGATGCTTCTTGTCGATCTGGTTCGCCTGCGGCATCAGGCGGTCGAAGATCTCTTTGGCGACGCCTACCAGCCCGGGATGCGCCACCCAGGTTCCATCGTGGCCATCGCCAGCCTCGCGCTCCTTGTCGGCGCGTACCTGGGCAAACGCCTTTTCGTTGAGTTCAGGGTCGCTCTTGACCGGGATGAAGGCCGACATGCCGCCCATGGCGTGAATGTTGCGGCGGTGGCAAGTGCGAATGAGCAGCTTGCTGTAGGAACGCAGGAAGTGAGTGGTCATGGTCACCTGCGAGCGGTCCGGCAGCACCATGTGGGAATCCTTCGAGAACTTCTTGATGAAGCTGAAGATGTAATCCCAGCGACCGGCGTTCAGGCCGGCGGAGTGGTCGCGCAGCTCGTAGAGAATCTCGTCCATTTCAAAGGTGGCGAGAATGGTCTCAATCAGCACGGTAGCGCGGATGCTGCCGTGAGGCACGCCCAGCGCCTGCTGCGCATAGGTGAAGACGTCATTCCACAGCCGCGCCTCGAGATGGCTTTCCATCTTCGGCAGGTAGAAGTAGGGGCCGGTTCCGGCGGCCAACTGGGCCTTGGCGTTGCGGAAGAAGAAGAGACCGAAATCGAACAGCGAGCCCGACATCGGCTGGCCGTCAATTTCGACGTGAGCCTCTTCCAGGTGCCAGCCGCGCGGACGCACGAACAGCACGGCCGTCTTCTCATTGAGCTTGTAGTTCTTGCCGCTGGCCGGGTCGGTGAAGGAGATGGTGCGGCGAACGGCGTCGCTGAGGTTGATCTGCCCGTCGATCATGTTCATCCAGGTGGGCGTGATCGAGTCCTCAAAATCGCCCATGAAGACGCTGGCGCCCGAGTTAAGGGCGTTGATGATCATCTTGCGCTCCGCCGGGCCGGTGATTTCCACGCGGCGGTCCTGGAGATCGGCGGGAATGGGAGCGACGGTCCACTCGGATTCGCGGATATGCCTGGTTTGTGGCAGGAAATCGGGCCGCTCGCCGGCATCGAGCCGCTTCTGACGCTCGGCGCGGGCGGCCAGCAGCTCCAGGCGCCGAGGATTGAAGCGCCGGTGCAGATCGGCCAGGAAGGCAACCGCTTCGGGGGTGAGGACTTGCTCCTGCCCCGGAAGACGGGGCGCATCGATTTTGACTCCACTGATGGAAGTGGAATGTACGCTCATCGCTTTTCCTTTCTTGATTGCATGAGAGGTCTGGAGTGTGACTTGCTTTTTAAAGCCACGTGGACTGCGCAATGTGAGGGTTCAGCTTATGTTCCACCCCGGCTAACGCAACACCGGCGTTTGCTGGGGGTCGAAACCCGGTACTTCTTAGATGCAGCTCCCCTTGACCGGGAAGCGGTTTTTCCGCAAGCGGGAAATAAGGCTCTGGTTGGCGCAGGCTTCGGCATCGCGCCCGGCGATCCCATTACATCTGAGCACCAGCCGGCGTGCGGGCACTGAAACTGTGATCTCAATCGGCAGAATTGTGACGCAGGTCACAGCCCCACCCCACCGCTTGGACTAATCTCCTTCAGAACCCGCGACATTGTGCCACTTTCGTACGAAAGCTGTTCGCAGACGAGGCATGCGATTGGCCGGGCCCCGGAACCCACAGGCGATTGATCCGACACACACAGCACGCCAATCAATTTCCACAACAGCGGGGTCCCCGGCAAACGCCGATGTTGCGTTTGCTGGGGTGCAAAGGCGGAGTCCCCGGAAAAATACCGGAGTTGCCTTTGACTGAGCGGGACGGCGTCACAGCTGGCGCCGGGAACGGTAGCGCATAGTCGCCTTGCAAAGATCAAAACTAAACACAGGAAGAGGAGAGGAAAATGGCCGGAACGGAAGCTGCGACTCGCAAACTCACCATGCAGGACATCCGCGATGCCGCGGAGCGTCTGAAGAACTGGGGACGCTGGGGCGCGGACGACGAAATTGGCACGCTTAACTTCACCCAGCCCGAGGACATCGTCGCCGCCGCGCGACTGGTACAAAAGGGCAAAGTCATTTCGCTGGCGCTGAATTATGACAACAACGGACCGCAGGGCGCCAAGACCAAGTACCCGGCGATTGGGCGTTTCAACCCCGTTCACCTCATGCTGCGCGCCGGCACCGACGCCTACTCGGGCGTGCTGGATCACCGCAAGATCCGCGGCGCCGACGATCTGGTCATCATGCCGCTGCAGTGCGGCACGCAATGGGACGGTCTGGGACACATCTTCTTTGGCGACAAGATGTGGAACGGCTACGACTGCCGCACCGTGACCTCCTTCGGCGCGCAGAAGTGCGGCATCGAGAGGACCAAGGAGAAGATGGTCGGCAGAGGCGTGTTGCTCGACATCCCCCGCATGCTGGGGATGGAAACTCTGCCGGACGGCTTCTCCATTACCAATGACATGCTGGACAAAGCGGAAAAGCATTTTGGCGTCCAGGTGCGCCGCGGCGATTTCCTCCTTGTGCGCACCGGGCAGATCGACGCCATGATGGCCGGGCATACCTGGGACAACTATTCCGGCGGCGATGCGCCCGGACTGGCTTTCGAGACGCTGGACTGGCTGCACAAGAAGCAGGTGGCGGGAATCATTACCGATACCTGGGGCGCGGAGGTGCGGCCCAACAATTCCGACGAGGCCGTTCAGCCCTGGCACTGGATCGCCATCCCGATTATCGGACTTTCGGTGGGCGAAATCTTCTGTCTGGGCGAGCTGGCCAAGGATTGCGCCGGCGACAAGCGCTACGAATTCATGTTCGTCGCGCCGGCGATACCGATCACCGGAGCTGTCGGTTCCCCGCTCAATCCCTTGGCGATCAAGTAGAGCTTGTTTCAAGAATGGGGCATTGAAGGGCCTGGCTTCACAAGCTGCGGAAAAACGCGCCGAAGCAACAAGCGAGGCGCTATGGGGTGCGGATACCACAAGTCGGCATAACAAGAACTTGTGGTCTCGTTCGATCTGGAATCTGTTTTTCCGCAGCCCGTTCAGCCGGGCCCTCGCCCCGAATTCATAATTTGCTTTCCGTATAAGAGAGGAGTGCTTGGGAGATGAATGAAATAACGGGCGCGCAGGTTCTTGCGGAGATGCTGCAAGAGTACGGGGTAACGCACATGTTCATGGTTCCGGCCATCTTGCGCCGGACCTTGCTGGAAATAGAGAAGCGGACCAAGATCAGGATCATCCGCACCCATGGCGAGAAATCCGCCGTCTACATGGCTGACGGCTATGCCCGCGCTTCGGGCCGTCCCGGCGTATGCGGCGCGCAGGTCATTGGCGCGCTCAACATCGCTGCCGGGCTGCGCGACGCCTGGCTGGCGCATTCGCCGGTCATTGCTCTAACCGGAGGATGCGATCCCAAGACCAAGTTCAAGAAGACTTACCAGGAGGTCGACGACGTTCCCGCCTTCGAGCCGGTGACCAAGTTCAATGCCACCGTCGATTCGGTCGAGCGCTTTCCCGACATGGTTCGTAGCGCCTTCCGTATTGCTGTTTCCGGAACGCCGGGTCCGGTGCATCTGCAGTTCCGTGGCAACGAGGGCCAGATCGATAGCGAGTCGGCGGCGATGGAGCCGCTGTGCGAGACGCTCTATTCGCACGTGCCTCCCTTCCGTCCCGAGCCTGAACTGAGCAGCGTGCTGGCCGCGCTGGAATTGCTGCAGAAGGCGGAGCGTCCGCTGATCGTCGCCGGCGGCGGCGTGCGCTGGTCCGGCGCAGGCAAGGAAATGGTTGCGCTGGCCGAAGCCCTGGGCATTCCGGTCGCTACCTCGCTCAATGGCAAGGGCACGATTCCGGGCTGCCATCCGCTGTCGGTCGGGGTCATGGGAACCTATTCCCGCGAAGCCGCCAACCGGGTGGTGCAGAAGGCCGATTTTATTTTCTACGTTGGCAGCGAGGCCGGCGGCATGACCACGCATTTCTGGGCGGTGCCGGCGGTTGGCGTTCCCACGATTCAGGTGGACATCAATCCCGAAGTGCTGGGCCGCACCTATCCGCTAAAGGCGGCGATTTGCGGCGACGTGAAAGTGACCATGCAGCGCATGCTCGAGCATGCGGACCGCTCCACTGCCAGCCGGCGCAAGGCATGGAACGAGACCACCAGCGCCATTACCCGCGAGTATTACGCAAAGTACAAGCCATTCTTCGAGTCGAATGCCGTGCCCATTCGTCCGGAGCGCATCGTCAACGAATTGACGAAGCATCTGCCGGATGATGCCGTGGTGCTGGTGGATACCGGCCATGCCGGCATGTGGATGGGCGGCATGTTCGATACGCGCAGCCACGGGCAGACCTATCTGCGCAGCTCGGGACATCTCGGCTGGGCCTTCTCCGCCGGACTGGGCGCCAAGTGTGCCTGCCCTCGCCGTCCGGTGGTGGTCTTCACCGGCGATGCCGGCCTCTGGTACCACATCGGCGAGATCGAGACGGCAGCGCGGCGCGGCATCAACTCGGTGACCGTGGTGAACAACAACCACAGCGGCAACCAGTCGAAGCCCGGCTTCGACCGCGTATATGGCGGCCAGCAGAGCGATTGGGCGCGCGAGATCTGGACCTTCAGCAAGGTCAATTTCGCTCGCATCGCCGAGGACATGGGCGCGGTCGGCATCCGCGTTGAAGACCCGAAGGAGCTGCCCGGAGCCTTGCAGCGGGGGCTCAAGGCCGATCGCCCGGTCATTATCGATGTCGTGACCGACATCGAGGCGATAGCACCCTTCGCGGTGGTGAAGTAGGATTTCGTCATTGCATTCGTCGAGGTCTCGGGCGTGATCGCGGATCGCGGGGCTAAAAGGCCCGGCTTGGGGCCTCCGGCCAATCCGGGCGAGCGCCGTCAACGGCGCGAGTCGAGGAATCTTGTGTTGCTTGCAAAAACGCAAGATCCCTCAGCTCCGCTCGCCGGCACACTTCTGAGGAAGCGCTCTACGCGGCCCGGTGCTCAGGCTGTGCCCGTCCGGCCTGCGCCATAGCCTGGACCGCCTCATGCAGGAACCAGACACGTTTTTCTGTTCCGTCAAGGATTTCCTGCAGGCGATTGCTGGTGGCGGTGTCGCGATTATCGTCGCACACGGTGATGGCCGCGCGTTGCATTTTCGCCATGTGACGGTTATCGGCGAGCAGCCGCTGCATCATCTGTTCCGCGGGCACGAATTCGTCATCATCATCCCCGATGGTTTGCAGCCGGCTGATATGGCCGATGCTGCGAAGGGTCGTGCCGCCGATCCGGCGCACGCGCTCGGCCATGGTATCGACCGAGTCCAGAATGGACCCCGCCTGCTCGTCCAGCATCAGGTGGTAGTCGCGAAAATGCGGGCCGGCTACATGCCAATGGAAGTTCTTGGTTTTTACGTAGAGTGCGAGGGCATCGGCAATCAGCGGATTGACAGCCTCAGAAATCGCCTGCACTTCTTCGAGACGCAGATCGGTGGGTGTCGCCAGTTGGGGCGGAGCAGGGGCGGAAG